>JAFQLU010000131.1 GCA_017396465.1 Clostridia bacterium
GTACCTTGTTCATAACATAAAACTGCATTCAATTTTTCTTCATAATTAAATCGTTTCTTTTTACCCATAGAAAAATCCCCTTTAAATAGTCTTGAAATACTTTTTGTTATTTCAAGTGTCTACTCTAAGGGGATTATATCAAAGTAAATCGGCGGTTTTTTTGTTGTGTTTTCAATTCGGGGAAATTTGCGCCCGATTATAAAAATTCTTTTTTATACTTCAGCGGGGAAATGCTCTTTTCTTTTTTGAATGTTTTGCTGAAATGGGAGCCGTCGGAAAAACCGGTACGCGTCGCAATTTCCTCGATAGACAAACTGTTTTCCGCAAGCAGCTCCAGCGACCGTTCAATGCGCTTTTGGTTGATATACTGCCCGACGGTGCAATGAAAATGGTTGTGAAACATAAGGTATAAGGCACTTTTGGAAATGTTAGTATGCTTGGAAAGGCTTTGCACGGAAATTCTCCTTTCCAGATTTTCGTTGATATATGCAACCACCTTTTCCAGGCTTTCATCCAGGTCCGGCTTGAGCATTTTTTCCAACAAAATATGCTTCACGAGCATCTGGGCAATGTTGGAAATGCTTGTGATTTGCTCTGTGCTCCACACTTCGATTTCGGAATAATATTCTCTCATTTCCACTTTATCCAAGCCTAATTTTTGCAGGTATTCCTCGGCGGCGGAAAAATCTGTGTCAATTCTGAACTGACCGAAAATCAGGTACCCGATGATGGTATCGTGATACAGAACGGGAACGGAAACATCCACAAGACCGCTGTGGCAAACGTGCATCTCTACCTGCTTGCTTTCACGGCTTTTTTTCAGCAGGCAGGAATCGGAATGCAGGCAGGCGCGCCTTCCGGATTCTGTGCTTTGAATGGCTTTACAGTATTTTTTATTCTCCCAGAAGCTTTTGTTTCCCAAAAAAGAAAAATCAGCTTTTAAAAGATCCATACTGATGCCGGTGGCATTATAAAAATCCTTCAGCATCCGGTTTATTTTCTGAATATCATAGTTGATAACCATAATCCTCACCCCGTTTTGATTATATCCTTTTTTGTTGTTTTTGTCAATCCTTTTCTTTTTGGTGGAATATAATACAAAAATATGGGAATTTCATATCTTTTTTCATACAAGCAGATGTGATACAATAAAAGAAAAATGCCGCATCAGCGGTTTTAAAAGGAAAGGGGAAAAATCATGGGAAAAGCAACAGATTTTCGTTATAACACAGGAGCAACGCAGGTGCCCTGGGCGGCTGTAGGTGAAAACTACAACGTGCATGACCTGATGGAAATCATCCGGTTTTTGATGCAGGGGGAAGGAAAAGAATATGAAGATGCTTTAGAAGCAGTGTGGCAGCAGGTGAAAAAGCTGGACGCACTTTCCACACCTCCCGGCAAGCTCTCTTTGGGCTCTAAAGTAGAGGAAGCAGAAAGTGCCTGCAACGACTATCTGGGAATCACATCCTCGGCGTTTGTAACCAACGCAACGGCAGGCTTTGAAATTGCATATAAATATGCAAACTTAAAGCCGGGCGACGAGGTTATCGTTCCTGCTATCACTTTTGTGGCAACAATGGCGTATCCTCTGGCTGTGGGCGCAAAGCTTGTGTTTGCAGACGTAGTCCCCAAAACCATTAACATGGATCCTGCCGATGTGGCAAGAAAAATCACAGACAAAACCAAAATGATTGTGCCCGTTCATATCGGTGGTTATCCCGTGGACATGGACCCCATCATGGAGCTTGCCAAAAAGCATGACATTCTGGTGTTGGAGGATGCGGCACATGCGTTCGGTGCTATGTATAAAGGCAAAAAGATTGGTACCATCGGTGATTTTGCGGCATTTTCCATGCATGAAGTAAAAAATATTACCTCCTTTGGTGAAGGCGGTATCGTAACCACCAACGTTCCGGGCTTTGAATCGGAATTAAAGCGTGCCCGCTTTTTAGGTCTGGACTTCACCTGCCCCATCAAGGATTGGCTTTATAATATCACGCCCATTCCCGGAAAAGAGCATCCTTTTGTACCGGGAAATGCTTCCACAACGGAAATTCAGGGCTTAGGCTTAACGCTGCAGATTTCCCGTAACGAAGAAATCATCGAAAAAAGAAGAAAAGCGGCAGAATACCTCACAAAACGGTTCGCGGAAAACGATGCTATCATTCCTCAGGATTTAGGCTCCGAGGATATCAAGCCCACCTTCCATCTGTATCTTTTGCAGATTGACCCCCAAAAGGCGGGCGGAGATGTGCAGGTATTAAAACAGAAACTGGAAGCACGCGGTGTTACACAGATTGCTCATTTCGGACCGTTATACCGTTTCCAGATTGTGCAGGACATGGGCTATGATTCCGATGAGATTGCAAAAACCTGCCCCAACTGCGAAGAGGTGTTCTATCACAGATTCACCCATCTGCCGTTATACGGTTTAAGCGATGAACAGCTTGCTTACATGGCAGATGCTGTGCTAGATGCAGTTGCAGAAATGCAGGAGGGTAAATAATGAAAGTAAAATGGGGCGTAATCGGTTGCGGCGGCATTGCAAACCGCAGAACTTTGCCCGGAATGATGCTGGCAGAAAATGCGGAGCTTGTTGCCGTGATGGATACAAATTACGATGCCGCAAAGGCGTGCAAAGAAGCATACGGTGCGCGCTTTGCCTTTGACAAGGCAGAAGACCTGCTGGCTTTAGAGGAAATTCAGGCGGTGTATATTGCTTCTCCCGTATTTTGCCATAAGGAGCAGGCGAAGCTTGCGGCAAAAGCCAAAAAACATATTTTGCTGGAAAAGCCGATGGGACTTTCGGTGGTGGAAGCAAAGGAAATTGCTAAACTCTGCGAAAAAGAAGGCGTGAAGCTGGGCGTGGCATTTATGATGCGGTTTCACAGCTATCACCAAAAAATGCAGGAAATGATTCAAGGCGGCACGCTGGGCGAAATCGTTTCCGCTCATGCAAAGTTCACCTGCTGGTACCCGGAAATGGAAAACTGCTGGCGGCAGGATAAAGCGCTTTCCGGCGGTGGTGCCATGCTGGATATGGCAATTCATTCCATTGACCTGATTCGCTATATCACAGGCCTTGAAATCAAAGAAAGCACCGGATTTATCGGAAATCAGGTGTTTCGGTACCATGCGGAGGATGCAGGCGTAGGCGTTTACAAAATGGAAAACGGCGCGCTATGTGTGGTAGAATCCTCTTTCAATATTCCCGATGAGGTTTCCGTGGGCCGATTGGAGATTTACGGAACAAAGGGCAGCATGGTGGCAGAAGGTACTCTGTCACAAGAAGAGGGCGGCTCGCTTACGGTTTTGGCGCTGGAGCAGACGGGGGATTATGACGCACAGCAAAACCGCAGTACCGTAGCGCCAATTCCCGTGGCTGTAACCTTTGGAAATATGTACACCAAAGAAATAGAAGCCTTCGGCAAAGCAGTTCTTGGGGAAGGCGACATTCCCGTAACGGCGGAAGATGCCATCCGTTCCCAGAAGGCTATTGAGGATTTATACAGTTTGGAAAAATAAATGAATGATAAAAAGGGCGTTGCCTCAGTAAAGTGATAATCACTTCCTGAGACACGCCCTTATTCTTATTGGTTTAATCTAAATCTTTTAAAGAAATCCGGTCGAAGGTGGCATAGTTACTGTCGTGGAAATTGGTGGCGTTGTTCATTGCTGTTCTGCACTGGAACAGAATTTCGTCGCCTTCAAAGAAGAAGTCCACATACTGGAAGCCTACCTTTCCGGGATTTGCATGAAGATAGTTATAGATATCCTTTGCCAGACGCCAGTTTCTTCCATCCTCCGATACCATCAGCGAAAGCAGATTTCGCATGCGGGGGTTAGTTCCATCTGTGATACGGCAGATGATGGAATAATATTTTTGGGTTCCCTCGTGATACTTGATTTCAAACTTACTCTGGTTTCCGATAAAATCAATGGGAAACGCATAGGAAAGCGGAGCTTCCGGATTTTTGGTATCGACCTCATAAGCTAAAATCGTGCCATAGTTGGGAATGGTCTGCGTCATGTCGTAACGCATGATGTTATAGAGCTTACCGTCTAAAACGGCAAGGCAGCCTTCAATATTTCCGGCACTTCTGCCTTTTGCGGTGCCTTCCCAGTTGGGATCATATTTCACCGGATCGGAGAAGCTCCAGCTGCCGGCATCCAATAAATCACTGTTTTCATCGGCGGACATCACCATAACGGCATGATAGTATTCGCCCCAGGAGCCCCATTCCAAGGTATTCCAGAGACGACCGTCAAAGGATACGACGGGCTGAGGATTTTTGTGAACACCGGTGGAGCCGTTTTTGCCGTTTAAGCCGCGGAACAAAACGGTAGGTTCTGTCCAGTTTGCGCCACCGTCGGTGGATTTGCCGATGAGCAAATCGCCGTATTCGGTAGAGCATGCCAAGGCATACAGTTCACCTTTATGGATAAACATTTTTGTCCAGAAGGCAGGGAACAGCTCGGTCACATATTTCCATGTTTTTCCGTCGTCATCGGAACGGTAAATCAGCGTTAAATTCTGCGGATGGGTTACCGTGAATAAATCCATGGACGCCAAAAGGAATCCGTCGGGATGGCGGAGGATATCGGGACTGCATAAAGCGTGACCCGAAAAGTTATAAACATCGTCCTCCGGGTGGAGATAGTTGATGATGGTGCCTACATGGTCGCCACAACGAGCTAAGCGCACACGGCTTTTATTGTTGCCTGCGCAAACATAAAACTCATAGTCGCAATGCTTTGCTAAGTTTTCGATGGTATAGGAACACTCATCCGTTTTTCCTGCAAGGGAAAATACGCCTTCGTCCTTTTCGCGGATATAGATTTCGTATTCAGCGGCATCAATGGGAAGCCAGTCAAAGGAAATGGATGTTGCTTCCGGTGCCACACGGCAGATGTAAATATCGCCGGTGTCGAAAAAGAGCGGCTTAAAGGGGGAGTAGTTCCAGGCTTTATGCGCTTTCATGGTTTAGTCCTCCAAAAATGCTTTACGCAGGTCATTATTTAAAGCATACATCTGTTCTACGGTGTATTTCTGGTAAGGTGTCAGGCGCTTTTCGTCGGAGCTTCTTGCCAGCGTTTCCATCCGAAAACCTTCAAAGCCCAGATAATATTTTGCGGTGCAGGGATAAGCCGGGTTTTCGGTGAATGCCATCATGCTTAAAATGTTCGAAAGCTTTTCAGCCTTTTCGGGGTTGGTCTTGTAGTTTTCATACAGCCATACCAAAAGGTCGGGATGGAAGTTTGCCATGATGCCGGAATAGCCGGAACCGCCGTTCTGAAGAGAGTAAAGCGCGGTCTGCTCGTTGGCGTTAAAGAGCAGGCATTCTGTTCCTGCCAAAGCTTCGCCGCGGTATTTTAAAGCTACGGGATCGCAGCAGGTGTCCTTGATGAACTTGAATCTGGGGTTTTCCTTAATCCAGTCAATGATGCGGGGGCTTAAGAGTCTCTTATAAGGATAGGGGCATTCGTAGATACCCAAAGAGATATCCTTGTTTGCCTTGTCAAAGAGGCGTTCTGCGTTTTCGATAAACACATCGTCGCCATCGTTGTGATAGTCAAAACGGTTGCTGACTAATACAAAGGCATCCACGCCGGTTTTGGAGATTTCGTCCATTTCTTTTGCCTGTTCTTCGATGGAATTTCCGCAGTGACCGGACGCTACTACATTAATTCTGCCGTTTGCCTGGTCAACTACTGCTTCCGCTAAAGCTACGCGCTCTTTCAGACTTAAATATACCATTTCGCTGGACTGGCAAACTGCGAAAATACCGCTGCAGCCTTTTTCAATATACCAGTCAACTAATTTTCTTACATTGTCAAAATCGATTTCACCGCTTCTTTTGTACGGTGTAATCATTGTGGGGTAAATACCGCCATTGATTTTTCTTGCCATTGTTATCACACTCCTGTTGGTTTTGTGTATATTATATCTTTTTTTCTGATGATTTGTAATGTTCTTTTCTATCAAAAAAATGTCCAAATCACTTGCGGAAGGATTTTCGGTATTGTACCGGAGGCATTCCTTCTGCTTTTTTGAAAAATTTACCCATGGAGTAGCGGTCGGCAAAACCAGTTTGTCTTGCGATTTCATCTATCGTAAGGTCATCTTCCTGAAGAAGCTTTCGGATTTGTTCTGTTTGCAGTTTTCGCTTCAGCTCCGCAAATGTCATGCCGTATTCTGCCTTGCAAAGTCGCTCAATCCGCCCTTTCCCGGCGAAAAATGCGGCAGAAACGTCATCGGTCGTAATGTTGGCGGCAAGATTTTCGCGGATGTACTCCGTAATCTGCGCCATTTCTTCGCTATGCGTTTTTTCGTACTCCCCGTGTTCTGCGCAGCCTGCCTGCCGTGCGAGGGCAAGGAAAATGGAATGAAGCTGGGCTTTGATGATGCTGTGAAACCCGTAGGAACGGGAGGCTGTGTTTTCTAAAATCAGGGAAATACTATGGAGTAGCTCCTCGTCTGCCTCCTGCAAGGCGGGCGTGCGGTATGCTGAAAGAAGTGATTTTTGCAGAGCCTCGTCCGGCACGGAAAATCCCCAAACAAATTTGCAGAAATCCGGGGACTGAGATAAAACAGTATGCTTCTGCCTTGGTGCGAACAACAAAAATTTCCGCTCTGTTAAAAGAAATTTTGTGTCTCCCGATTCGATTTCACAGGAACCGGAAAGGCAAAGGTGCAGCTCCCAGAAGGTGTGGCTGTGGGGCTTTGTGTTCCACATTTCGTATTTACTGTGCACCGTGCGGCACCAGTAGGTTAAGGGATACACATCCTTTGATGTGGTATTTAAATCCATACGGCTTAAGGTTTTGGAAATGAAAAAATCGTTGTCCTGCATGGTTTCACCTCATTTGCGTTTTGCTAATTTTATTATACAGGAAAAATACAAAAAAGTAAACCCTGCATTCCGATAAGAATACAGGGTTTGTTGATATTAGTTCACAAGATATTTTGTTAAAGGATTGTTTGTTTCGGATAAGAGCTTCGCAATGGTTGCCGCAACATACTCTGCGCCGTCCTCGTTGGTGTGGGTGCGGTCGGGTGTGTTCTTAATGTATTCCCATTTTGCATCGGTAACCGTTTTGCCCCATTCCTGCTCTAAACGCTTAAATGCCGGCTCAGACAGATAATAGTAGTTGAAGGTTTCCAGCGTTTTGTCTGCGCTGTAGTTTCCGCTTTCGTCGAAGAGCCATTCAGCATTTAAGGTAGTGTTCAGATCTAAGAAGGTAACGCCTAATGTGTCTGCTACCTGGCTCATGGCGATAGCACGGTTCTGCAGAGAAGTGTAATTTTCCTTACATTCCGGAATGGTGGAAACTAAAATCGGTGTTGCGCCTTTTTCCAGAATGGTTGTGCAGAACATGGTGAGGTTATCTTTATACTGCTCAATGGTAGTACCTTTTCCGGTTTCGGAAATGTTATAGAAATCGTTAAGACCGAAGTTGATGATAACATAATCGCCCGGCTCAATGGCTTTCTTCACATTATCCCAAAGTCCTAAGGTCTGATAGGTCTTGGTGGAAGCGCCGCCTCTTGCGTGGTTTGCAACATTGATGTTTTCATCAAAATGCTCACCGATATATACGCCCCAGCCCTGCTGCGGGAATGCGGTATCATTATAGCCAACACAAACAGAGTCGCCCATCAGATGCAGATTGATTTTTCTCTTTTCAATATCGGTCACAATTATCTCCGAAGCTACCGGCTTTAATGAAGCCAAAGATTCCCATGCAAGGACCTTGATACGGTCGGGTGCTTCTGCGTTGGATACGGTCATAACAACATTGTTGATGCCGTCTGCAGCCTTTGTGCCGACGCCAACCAGCTTATTGCCCTTATATAATGCTGCGTAAACGGTGCCGGTCACGGGAGCATCAAAGGATGCTTCGATGTTGGTCTGGATATCAGTTGCTAAAGCCGTGTTTGCGGCAGATTTGCGGAACGCAAAGCCATATACACGGGCTGTTCCTGAGGTGTATGTTCTGGTTGTACGGGAAACGGTGATATTATGATATCCCTTTTTCAGGAACATCGGTTCTGTGGAAACCGCTTCGCCCATAGCGCTTGCGGGGGTGCCAACAGCGTAGCAGTTTGTCAGTCCGTCTACGGAGAATAAGAATTCTACGGTGTTGTTGGAGCTAGTGAAGAATGCAGAGAAGTCATAATGACCGGTTTCTTCTGCGTATACGGTGTAGGTATATTTTGCACTCTGATGGATGATAATGTTTCTCAGGTTGGTGTATGCACCACGGTCCAGCTTCTGGATTTTTTCGGAGTTGGACTGATAATACTGTGTGGGGAAATACCAGCCTGTGTTGATGTTTTGCATGTCACTGAAATCCCATGCAGGAATCACGGTTTCATCTGTGATGTCTGCGGAGATTGCACCATCGCTCACGCGAACGGATAAAGAGTTTACTTCGCAAAGCTCCGTAGCTTTGATGGTAACGGTGTGAACACCGGGCTCTAAATACACCAGACCATTTGTCAGTTTACGGTCTAAATAGTTGGTGGAAGCGGCTGAATTGTTATGCGCGTAAGACATATCGTCGTACATCACATTGGAAATATCGGTTTCGCCGTCTAAATATACTTTGGTGGTGGTCTGCGCCGCTTTGATATTGCCATAGAAGGTGTAGTAGCCTGCTTCTTCGATGTCTACAAGGAGGGTCAGCTCGCCGCCGCCTAAGATGTGGTAACGGTTGTCTGCGAAGAGAATTTTACCGTAGGAAACAGAGGTTTTGTTTAAAGGAACATTGGTAATCAGGTTCTGTTTGCTTACGGGAATTGCTTCGTAAGCAGAAAGTGTGGTGTCCTCTTTTTCTGCATCAGCAATGGTGAAGGAAACGGGGCATAAAACTGCGCTTTCCGATGTGTTGGTTAAGGTAACGGTGTGCGTGCCTTCGGAAACAGTCTGGTTTTCCAAAAGCTTGCAGAAACCGTTCAACGTTCCGGAAACGGGTGCGTTTTCGTCTAACTGACAGGTGTAATTTACGGTATCCCCTGTGGATTTTAAACCGGACAGGAAAATATCCAAAGGACGGTCGCCTGCCGCTTTAAAGGAAAAGCTTACAGATTCGCCGTTTTCCAAGGTGAAATAATCGTTATTTAACGAAACACCTTCGCCTGCCGTGATGTTTGCTGTTTCAACGGAAGCGGGCAGCTTTGTTGCATCTGCGGTGATGGCTTCTGTTGTAGCTTCCACGCGAAGGTCATAGAGATAGCGGCCGCGCGTTGTGGTGATTTTTAAAGAAGTAATGCCTTCAGAGAGGGCAAACACGCCCAGCTCGTCCCAAGTATCTTTACCTGTGTTGCTCTGGGTGGTCAGCTCTAAAGCCTCTACGGGGGATTCGTAAACCACTAAATCATTTAAAGAAGCTTTAAAGGAGAGGTTTGCGGTACCGGAGGGGTTGGAGGACCACACGTATCCTGCAGAACGCAGGCTGATACGATAGTTCTGCGCTTTTGTGATGTTTAAGTTGTAGGTTGCGGTTCTTCCGCTTTCCAAGTGGAATTGTCTGGTCTTGGTAAGACCGTTGGGGGCATTGAAGTAGGTAAAGCCCTCGGACAAGGTCACACCTTTGCTGATTTCGCCATTTACATGGTTCGGGGCGGTTACGGAGCTATATTCAAAATAGTCCGCAGGGATAATACCGGTCTTGCCGTCGCCGATTGTGATGTCTGTTCCGCGCAGATCCACATATTTGATGGATGTGGCATTCAAAGCGGTAAGAGACAGAGTACATGCACCCTTATACAGATAAACGGAACCGGATTTCTGCACCGGAGTTGCACCAACACGGGTGTAGTTATATTTGTGTCCTCTTGCGTCTTTGTCTGTTCCGCCTAAGGTCACAGAATAGTCAGAATCTGTTCCTGCCACAGAAGCTGTCTGCGTGAAAACGGCAGAATAGGCATTTTCTGCGGCATCTTCTTTGTTTACAAACAAAGCATAGTTTCCGGTTTTGGGAACGGTGAAGGTGATGTCTCTTGCCGTTTCTTTGGCAAAAGCCTTGTCTGTAAATGTGATACGGTGAAAGGTTTCGCCTAAAAGCTCCTCTGTGTATGCATTTTCCGCATATGCCACGGGGACAAAGCAGGAAAGAGCAATGAGAAGAAAGCTTAAGGTAAAAGATATGAATTTTTTCATTTTCTCTCCTCCTCAGGATAAATTATTACAATTTTAGTATATCACACATTTGCTTTCTTGAAAAGGTTATTTTGATGTATTTTTATGTAAAATTTGTGCCAAAAAGAGCACCTCGCCGATTTGGCGAAGTGCCCTTGATTTTTTTATATGCGATTATTTCACCGGTTTTGTATGCCAGATGTTTTCTGCATAGTCGGTTACGCTTCGGTCGGAAGCGAAGATACCGGCATTTGCAATGTTTCTAAGAGACATTCTGGTGAAACGGTCGGTGTCAGCATAGGTGGATTCTACGTGTCTGTGTGCGTCGCAGTAGGAATCAAAGTCAGCCATGGTCATGTAGGGGTCGGAGAACATCAGATAGTTATAGATGCTGTCGAAGTTCTTGCCGCCGATGCCGCCTGCTTTGATAAACTCTAATACATCACGCAGAGACTGGCTTGCGTTGTAGTAATCCTGTGGACGGTAGCCGCGGGCATAGAGCTCGTTTACCTGAGGCGTTGTAAGACCGAACAGGAAAATGTTATCGTCGCCAACTGCTTCGTGAATTTCCACGTTTGCACCGTCTAAAGTACCTAAGGTTACGGCACCGTTAATCATTAGCTTCATGTTACCGGTACCGGATGCTTCCTTACCTGCCTGGGAAATCTGTTCGCTGATATCGGCAGAGGGAATGATGATTTCCGCTAAAGATACCTTATAGTCTGCGATGAATACAACTTTAATGTAATCACGCACCTCGGGGTCACGCTCAATCATATCGGAAACGGCACAAATCAGGCGGATGATTTCTTTTGCCATAAAGTAGCCTGCAGAAGCCTTTGCCGCAAAGATATAGGTCTGGGGCTGTGCGCGGAAACCGTGGAACTTGATTTTGCGATACAGGTCGATAATCTGCAGAACATTCAGAAGCTGACGCTTGTATTCATGCAGTCTCTTTACCTGAACGTCGAAAATGGAATCGCAGTTCACAATCATACCGTTTTTGTGCGCAATATATTTTGCCAGACGTTCTTTGTTTGCGCGCTTGATTTCGCGCAGACGTGCCAAAACTTCCTGATCATCGGCATATGCGTTAAACTGTTCGATGTTTGCCAGACTCTTTTTGAATCCGTCGCCGATTTTTTCGCTGAGCAGTTCGGAAAGCAGGGGATTGGACTGGCAGAGCCAACGTCTGTGAGTGATACCGTTTGTCACATTGGTGAACTTATCAGGGTACACAATGTTGAAATCGTGGAAGGTGTCTGCCTTTAAGATTTCGGAGTGCAACTTGGAAACACCGTTTACGCTGTAGCTACCTGCGATACACAGATTTGCCATCTTCACAAAGCCATCGGAAATGATTGCCATTTTGTCGATAGAACCTGCCAGCTCTGCGTGATTTGTGTAGATAAACTGGCAGAATCTGCGGTTGATTTCTTCGATGATGGTGAAGATTCTGGGCAGGTGAGAGCGCACCAGGTCAATGGGCCATTTTTCCAGCGCTTCGCTCATAACCGTGTGGTTGGTGTACGCCAATGTCTTCGATGTGATTTCCCATGCATCGTCCCAGAGGTATCCGTAGTCGTCCATTAAAATACGCATCAGTTCGGGTACGCAGAGGGAGGGATGGGTATCGTTGATATGAATCACGGCTTTATCGGCTAAATTGTCGAAGGTGCCGTATTTTTTATAATGCTGCTTGGTAATCTGCTGCAGGGATGCACTGACGAAGAAATACTGCTGCTTCAGACGCAGAGATTTTCCTTCCATCTTGTCATCGGCAGGATATAATACCTTGGAGATGGAGCTTGCAATTGCTTCTTCCTTGGTGGACTCTAAATAATGTCCCTGGGAGAACTGCTCCATATCGAAGCCGGAGGTGCTCTTTGCGCACCACAGACGCAATTTATTTACTGCCTCTGTGTCGTAGCCGGAAATGAACAGGTCATAGGGAACTGCCAGCACACTGACATAGTCCTTGTGCTCTGTGGTTAAACCCTTATCCGTCCAATGCTCTTCTACGTTTCCGAAAAAGTGCACTTCGATTTCCTCGTCCTGACGGCGGTTCAGCCAGTAGCCTGCTTTGTCAATCCAGCTGTCGGGGAACTCGTTCTGCCAACCGTCGATGATAACCTGCTTGAAGATACCAAACTCATAGCGGATGGAAAATCCGGTCATGGGATATCCCAAAGAGGTCATGGAATCCATGTAGCAGGATGCCAGTCTTCCCAGACCGCCGTTACCTAAACCTGCATCGGGTTCCATTTCGTAAAATTCTTCAATATCATAGCCGTTTTCAGCAAGATATGCTTTGATGTCTTCTTCCACACCTAAGTTCCACAGATTGTTTTTTAAGGATGTTCCAACCAAGAACTCCATGGACATATAATAAACCTGCTTTGCTTCTGTGTCTTTCACTTTTCTGGAAAAGGCAGAACGCTTTTCCTTTAAGATGCTGTTGGTAGCGAGCATGATAGCTTCGTACACCTGTTTTTTGGTGCCGGTAGCAAGGTCAGTACCGAAGTTTACCTCCATGATGTTTTCAATGTTGCTTGTCAGCTTCTGTGTTACAGTGTTTTTCAATTGGGTTGCTCCTTATTTTGATATGATTTCTTTATAAATTTCCAGATATTCTTTTGCCGGTTTTTCCCAGCTGTAGTCACCGCTCATAGCATTCTTGCGGATGTTACGCCAATGGGGCTTGTTGTGGAACAGGTCCACAGCGCGGCGGATGGCATCCAGCATATCGTATGCATTGTAGCTCTGGAAGGTGATACCGGTACCGGTTTTGGTTTCGGGGTTATAAGCTTCTACGGTGTCATGCAGACCGCCGACGGAGTGCACAATCGGAATGGTGCCGTACCGCATAGCAATCAGCTGCGACAGACCGCAGGGCTCTGTTTTGGAGGGCATCAGGAACAAATCTGCGCCGGCATAAATCTTCTGCGCCATCTGGGCAGAGAAGCCAATGTAGCCGCGGATTTTGTCGTGCCGTGCCTGCTCCCAGGAATAGAAAAAGCTTTCGAAGTGACTGTCGCCTGTTCCAAGTGCAATCAGCTGAATGGGAAGGTCAGAAATCTCGTTCATCACTTCGCACAGAAGGTCAATGCCCTTCTGGGAGGTGAGACGGGTTACCATACCGATAACCGGAACATCGTTGGTTTCGGGAAGTCCCATTTCCTTCTGCAGAGCTTTTTTGTTAAAGGACTTGAAGCGGATAGAGCTATAATCATATTTTCTGTAAATTGCTTCGTCGGTTTCGGGGTTAAAGGTGTTGGTATCAATCCCGTTCACCACGCCGCGGAGCTTATAGCTTCTGGGTCCTAAAATGTTGTGAAGACCGAAAGAATAGTCCGGTCCTAAAATTTCCTGTGCGTAGGTGCGGCTCACGGTGGTTACCATGTCTGCTGCTTCAATACCGCCCTTTAAGAGATTGATGTCGCCGTCATACAACAGCTGGGAGCGGCAGTTCACATCCAGACCAAAGATGCTTCCTAAGATAATAGGATTGTATTTTCCCTGGAACTCAATGTTGTGAATGGAAAGCACGGTTTTAATGTTTGCATAGCGTGCATCGCCGCGGTAAAATGCGTTAAGGTAAACGGGCAGAAGTGCTGTCTGCCAGTCGTTCACATGAATCACATCCGGGAAGAAGTTCACCAGATTAATCACATCCAATACCGCTTTGGAGAAAAATGCAAACCGTTCGGAATCATCGTATTCCCCATAAGCTTTGGGACGGTCAAAGTATTGCTCATTATCTACGAAATAATATGTCACTTTGCCTACTGTTGCTGTAAACACGCCGCAATAGGTCTTTCGCCAACTGATGGAAACCTCAAAGTTTCCCAAGTATTTCATCTGACTTTTTAAATCGTGGCTGATGGAGGAATATAAAGGCATGATAACGCGTGCATCAACGCCGGTTTCGGCCAAAGCCTTCGGCAGAGCACCGATTACATCGCCTAAACCGCCTGTTTTCATAAACGGAGCGGCTTCGGATGCTGCAAATAAAACCTTCATATGGTTCATCCTTTCTATATAAAATCTATTCAAAAATCATAAGACAACTGCCCCATGATATTCTCCACTATATATTGTAGAGAAAATGAGGCAGTCTGTCAATTCTTAAATTGCACAAATCAAAAGGCAAAGATGTGCCTTTATTAAACAATTTTACCCTTATTGATGATTAAAGGCAGGGTATCACAGCCGGAAAGGGTCTTATTTCCGCGGATTCTTGCATTTTTATCTGCAATCACGCAGTTTAAGGAAGCGTTTTCTTCCACGATGGTATTCTGCATCACGATGGAATTTTTGATGCAGGCACCCTTTTCTACCTTAACGTTACGGAAGATAATACTGTTTTCCACCTTGCCGTTGATGGTACAGCCGTCAGCAATGTAGCTGTTTGAAACTTCGGCGTCGTCACCGTATTTGGTGGGAACAGAGTCCTTGATACGGGTTAAGATGGGCTGGTCGGGCTTGAAGATTTCTGCGCGGGTCTCACGGTCCAACATTTCCAGGTTGGACTTTAAGTAAATTTCTAAGCTGTCGATCAGCTCGCAGTAGCCGTCATGCTTGTAGCCGAAGATATTAAGCTCTGTGAATTTCTTGGAGATAACATCCTTGCCGAAATCCTTCCAACCGTAGGTCATACCCCAGTCAATCAGGTCGCACAGAAGTGATTTCTTTAAAAGGAACACATTAAGCGCCACGGTTTTTTCTGCGTCGGAGCCTCCGGTGTGCATCATAATGTCGTTCACTTTTCCGGTTTCATCCATTTTCAGCTCCATGTCACCGGGTTTTTCCAAAGCATCGCGGCACAGAACGGTGAGGTCAGCGCCGTTTGCGATGTGCTTTGCAAACATATCTTTAAAGTCTAAATTCACAACCAGGTTGGCATCTGCGATGATGCAGTATTCTTCCAGCATGCTGTCGATATAGCCGTGCACACTGCGCAGAATATCAAACTGATTATCGTTTAAAGCGATGGTATCGTTAGCAAAAGGTGTTAAAACCTTTAAACCTCCGTTTTTACGGTCTAAATCCCAGTTTTTACCGCTACCGATATGATCCATCAAGGAACCGTAATTACTCTTGGTGATGATACCGATATCGGATACGGAAGCACCCACCAGAGCCGACAGCATAAAGTCGATCAGACGGTATCTTGCGCCGAAGGGGATGGAAGCCAGCGTTCTTCTGCCGGACAGCTCGCTGATTTTGCTGTCGCTGTTATTGTAAGTATCTGTGAATAAAATACAAAATGCATTCATATCAAATTAAACTCCATTTCTGCCGCATGGCTTGCGGCGATTTTTTTGCCTCAAATATATCAGGATTCTTTTCCGTGTCCGGGAGCAAGCATCTGCTTGGGCAGAATCACTTCGCCGGACCGAACAACGGCACCCTGACCGACAACGGCAATACCCCAGTCGTCACGGTTGGGATAATCTTCGGGCGGTGCACCGACAATTGCGCCGTCTTCAATCACTGCATCGTCGGCAATGATGGCATAGCGTACTTTGGCACCTTTTCCGATTTTCGCGTTCCGCATTACAACGGAATAGGAAATCTCGGCATCTTTTTCTGCTGTCACATCGGAGAACAGAATGGAGTTGTTCACAATAGATTCCACATCACAGCCCTCGGTAATCATAGAGTTGGTGATGGTGGCATTGTTGCCCACATACTGCGGTGTGGTTAAGGAGTGGCGGCAGTAAATACGCCACAGAGGATCGCTCAAGTTCAGGGAAATGGTGGGGTTTAAAAGGTCCATGTTTGCTTCCCACAAACTGTTGATGGTACCAACATCCTTCCAGTAGCCGTCGAAGGGATAAGCAAAAAGCTTTTCGCCTGTGTTCAGCATGTTGGGGATGATGTTTTTACCGAAGTCGTTGGAAGAGCCTTCTGTTTCTTCGTCTTCGATTAAGTATTTTCTCAGCTTTTCCCATGTGAAAATGTAAACACCCATGGAAGCCTTTGTGGATTTGGGATGCTTGGGTTTTTCTTCGAATTCGTAAATAGATAAATCATCATTGGTGTTCATGATACCGAAAGACGACGCTTCATCAATGGGAACATCTAAAACTGCGATGGTGACATCTGCGCCCTTTTCCTTGTGGAAGTCCAGCATCTTTTTGTAGTCCATTTTGTAAACATGGTCACCGGACAGCACCAAAACGTATTTGGGGGAATACTGCTCGATGAACTGAATGTTCTGATAGATGGCGTTTGCAGTACCTTTATACCACTGACCGTCATCGCCGGTTACATAAGGGGGCAGAACCTGAATCCCGCCGCTCATACGGTCTAAATCCCAGGGCTGACCTGTTCCGATATATGCGTTTAATTCCATCGGCTTATACTGTGTTAAAACGCCCACTGTGTCTATGCCGGAGTTGGAGCAGTTTGAAAGTGTAAAGTCAATGATTCTGTATTTACCGCCAAAAGGCACAGCAGGCTTTGCCCGGCTGTTTGTCAATACATACAGTCTGCTTCCCTGCCCGCCGGCAAGGAGCATTGCAATCATTTCTTTCTTGATTCCCATAACGAGACCTCCTGTTAATATATTGTAGTTTATTTATTTACGGATTTGGTTTTGGTGCTTTTTGTACTTTTTGCACTCTTTGCAGCTTTTTCGCTTTTCGCGGTTTTTGCAGTTTTTGCCGGTTTGACCTCTTTCACTGTTTTTGCGCTTTTCACGGTTTTTGCAGGCTTGGCTTCTTTTGCGGCTTTGACCTCTTTTGCCGGCTCTGCTTTCGGCGTAGCTGCACGCGGTTTCTTCTTATAATAATAGGTGGTGGAGAAGGGCGGCAGCTTTAAGGAAATATGATATTTCTGCCCGTGCATCTCGCCGGACTTTGCCGTTACCTTTCCGTTCACAATGCCGCTTCCGCCAAAGTCCTCACTGTCGCTGGAGAACACTTCGGTGTATACGCCGCGGTTGGGTACGCCGATTTTATAATCATCGTGATACACAGAGGAGAAGTTGGACACAGCCAGCACCATGTTGCCCTCTTTGTCTCTGCGGAAGAATGCTAAAACGTTATTGATGTTGTCATCCACGTCTGCCCATTCAAAGCCTTCCCAGGAAACGTCCAGCTCCCACATTGCGGGAGTGGCGGCGTAGAATTTGCAGAGTGCCTTGGTGAAATTCTGCTGTTTTTTGTGGTTATCGTAGGCAAGCAGGCTCCAATCTAGCTCCTGCTCCTCGTTCCACTCAATAAACTGCCCGAACTCTGCGCCCATAAAGAGCAGCTTTTTGCCCGGATGCGCATACATGTATCCCAGATATGCGCGCAAGTTTGCAAATTTTGCATCATATTCTCCCGGCATCTTGGACAGAAGAGAACGCTTGCCGTGCACCACCTCATCGTGAGACAGAGGGAGAATAAAGTTCTCGGAAAATGCGTATGTCATGGAGAAGGTGAGATTGTTGTGCACACCTTTCCGGAAGAAAGGATCCTGCCTCATATAGAGGAGAGAATCGTTCATCCAGCCCATGTTCCATTTAAAGTTAAAGCCTAAGCCGCCCACATCAACGGGATAAGTGATGAGAGGCCACGCCGTGGATTCTTCGGCAATCATCATCACGTCGGGGAAGGCTTCAAATACACGGGTGTTCAGTTTCTGGAGAAAATCCTTGGCTTCCATGTTACCGTTGCCGCCGTATTCGTTGGGTGTCCATTCGCCCTGCTTCTTTCCGTAGTCCAAATAGAGCATGGAAGCAACGGCGTCCACACGCAAACCGTCGATATGATATTTTTCCAGCCAGTAGCAGGCGTTGGAAATGAGGAAGGAACGGACTTCGTTTTTACTGTAATCAAAAATCCGTGTGCCCCAATCGGGGTGCTCCCGCTTTTTGGGGTCGGAATACTCATAAAGGTAGGAACCGTCAAATTCCATCAATCCGTGTGCATCCTTGGGAAAATGCGCAGGCACCCAGTCCAATATCACGCCGATGCCGGCTCTGTGACATTTGTCCACAAACGCCATAAAATCTTTGGGAGTGCCATATCTGGAGGTGGGAGCAAAATATCCCGTTACCTGATATCCCCAGGACTTATCGTAAGGATATTCGCTGATGGGCATCAGCTCAATATGGGTAAATCCCATGTCTTTCACATAGGGAATGATTTCGTCCGCCATTTTTGCGTAGCTGAACATGTTGCCGTCTTCATACCGGCGCCAGGAGCCGAAATGAAGCTCGTATATATTCATAGGCTTGTCGAAGGGATTTCCCTCACGGGCAGACATCCATTTCTGGTCTTTCCATACATAGCCCTCTAAGTTATACACCTTGGATGCGGTTCCGGGACGAAGCTCTGTGTGAACACCGTAAGGATCGGCTTTCATCAGAATGTCGCCACTTTGGGATTCAATCACGTATTTATATGCGTCAAACTCTTTCACGCCCTGAATGATGCATTCGTAAATACCGCCCTGGGTGATGCGAAAAGCCTCGTGTGCGCGCTCTTTCCAGTTGCAGAAATCGCCGGTAACATAAACGGCCTTGGCATTGGGCGCCCACACGCGGAAAGCGCAGGTATCTTCTTCTATAAAATGTGCACCTAAATAGTCGTGTGCACAGGAATTGGTTCCTTCGTGGAAATAATATTCCGCTAAGCTGTTGTCGTGCATAATGATTCCTCCGTTTGTAATGCAAAACAGGAAAAAGGTAAAATTTCCCTACTTATATCTTATAGTATAGCACATTGAAAATGAAAATACAAGGGATTTTTGTTAAAAATTTATAATAAAAATGTAAAAAATGATAAATTTTTATCAAAAATGAACAGTTAAATAATTTTTCAAAGCAAATTCTATCGCATATAAGGTTGACAAAACGGCATAATATATAGTATTCTTTTACCATAGAAATTTTATCCCGGAGTTAGAAGAATATTGGAAAGAATACGATTTGACACAACAAATAAAATTTATAAGAATCCCTTTGGTGCATTGCCGACGGATTGCATATGCACCTTCACGGTTGATGTTTTAAAGGAAGAAGCGCCGGAAACGGTTCAGCTTTCCTACCGTGCAGACGGAACGAGTGATTCGGTTTATATCGATATGAATTATGTCGGCGAGCAGGAAGAATATCTGCGGTTTTCCTGCGATGTTTCTTTTGCCGAGAGCGGTCTCTATTTTTATCGGTTTCAGTTTTCCTGTCCCGATGGCATCCGGTTCGTAGGAAAAAAGGACGGAAAAGCTTATATCGAGGATTGGCTGGATGAATGGCAGCTCACGGTTTATGACAAAAACTTTCAAACGCCTGCCTGGGCAAAGGGTGCCACCATGTATCAGATTTTCCCCGACCGTTTTTGCCGTAGTAGCAGTTATATGCCGCAAAATGCAAAAAATGAGCGGAAAATACATGAAAACTGGTTCGACGTGCCGGACTTTATTTATGATAACCCCGATTATAAAGGAAACGATTATTTCTGCGGCAACTTAAAGGGCATCTGCGAAAGACTTCCTTATATAAAAGAGCTTGGCGTGGATGTGATATATTTAAATCCCGTGTTTGAAAGCCCGGAGAATCATCGGTACAGTACGGGAAACTATGAAAACATCGATCCCTATCTCGGTACGAATGAAGATTTTGAAGAGCTTTGCCAAAAGGCAAAGGACATGGGCATCCGCGTGATTTTAGACGGCGTGTTCAGCCACACCGGTGCCGACAGTATCTACTTTAATAAATACGGCCATTACGACAGCATTGGCGCCTGTCAGGGGGAAGCATCTCCTTATTATCATTGGTATAGCTTCAACGATTCTGATGCAGGCTACGAGTGCTGGTGGGGATTTGAGAACCTGCCCAATGTAAACGAAGCCGCACCGGATTATCTGCAGTTTATCACCGGCGAAAAAGGCGTTTTAGAGCAGTGGCAAAACCGCGGTGCCTCCGGCTGGCGATTGGATGTGGCGGATGAATTGCCCGATGTATTTATCGATGCCCTTCGAAGCCGTGTGAAGCAGACGGACAGCGACGCCCTCATCATCGGCGAGGTGTGGGAGGATGCCACCAATAAGTTTGCTTACGGCGAGCGCAGACGGTATCTGCTTGGTCAGCAATTAGACAGCGTGATGAACTATCCGTGGAGAACTGCCATCATCGATTTTGTAAAATGGGGTCATGCGGAAGGTTTTAAAGAGCAGGTGCTCTCCATTATGGAAAACTATCCGACTCCCGTTTTAGATTGCCTGATGAATATTTTATCCACCCATGACACGGAGCGAATCATCAATGTGCTGGGCGTAGACCATGAGGTGCCCCACAGTGAGGCGGCAGGGTATTGTCTGACGGAGGAGGAATATAAAAGAGGTGCAGAAGGACTCCGAAAAGCGGCATTTCTGCAGTTTGTTCTTCCCGGTGTTCCCAGTATCTATTACGGAGATGAGGTGGGTCTGACCGGTTTCCGTGATCCCTATTGCCGCATGGGGTACCCTTACGGAAAAGAAGATGAAGCGCTTCTTTCCTATTTTAAAGCGCTGGGTGATTTGCGGAAAACATACCGTCAGGATTTTGTATCCCCGGTGGAGGAGCTTACTGCAATTGGCGACACGGTTTCATTTGTCCGCGGAGACCTTTTCTTCGTGGCAAATATGGGAAAATGTGACGAAAATGTGAAAATGAAATCGGATTTTGTAACAATTTTCGGATGCGAAAATGTGAAAATTCAAGGAGAAATGTTAACAATTCCCGCCGGAGTATTCGGCGTTTTACGCAAGAAATGATAGAAAATATCCCATAAAACCACGTTTTGTGGGATATTTTTTTGTGCGTTTACAATAAATTCATAAAAAACACCTTGATTTTTAGTTAAAAATATTGTATGATATGTGTAACAACTTCGTAATAACTTTGTTATGAATTGCATATACTGATATTGAAAAACAAAAATAAAGGTGGTAAACAATGTTTCAGAACATACGCAATGTAACCTCTGCGAAAACGGAAAAGATTCCTTCGCAGTTCTACAATGCAAATGAAAAAACAGAAAAAAATCTTGTAAATGATAATACAAAGGAAAAGAAATCGGAAAGACGTCAGATGAAAATCATGGCGGCTATTTCGGCAGGACTGGTTTTAGCAACAACAACCTGCGGCGTTTTGGCGGGCGGATACTCTTTGGGTTATACCGTGAAAGTCGACAACACCGTTGTGGGAACCGTGGCTACGAAAAACGAATACTATGAAGTGTTGGATGAAGTCAAAACGGAAGTCAAAGATATGGCAGACATGGAGTTTGAAACAGAAGGCGAAGAAAGCTTTCAGGTGGAAATTGTAAGAAGAAGCGAGCTGACAGACAAAGAACAGCTGGCGGAAAATTTGAAATCCACACAGGAGGATATGGTAGAAGCAGTTTCTATTTCTGTAGGCGACATGTTTCTTGCGGCGGTTTCCGAAGAGCATGAGGCTTATAACCTGATTGAAAAGTATCTGACGGGCCTCACAGCAGGAAAAGAAAATGTGACTGCAGAATTTGCAGAGCCGGTTTCCGTTACCAAAAGCTTTGTTCCGGCGGAAACGGTACAAACGCCTGCGGCAGTTTACGAAACTCTGCTGGTGGGTAAAACCGTGACACACACGGTAGGAAGCGGAGAAACTGCTGAAAGCATTGCTGCAGTGTATCTTACAACGGCAGAAAGCATATTGGCGGCAAATGATGTAGAGGAAGTAAAAGAAGGCATGAGCCTCACGGTATACACCGGCGAACCGCTTTTTGATATCAAAACCGTAGAGCATATCGGCGGCGAAGAGGAAATCCCTTTTGAAACGGTTCAGAAAGAGGATGGCTCTTTATATGAAGGCAGAACTGTGGTAGAAAACGCAGGCGTTCCCGGTGCGCGGTTCCGTGATGCATATATCACAAAAATCAATGGCGAAATCGTAGAAGAAAATGTGATTACGGATGAAATCATTCGTGAACCTGTCAGTCAGGTGGAACGCATCGGTACCAAAGAAGCACCCCCTTCTGTTGGTACGGGAAGCTTTGCTATGCCTACCAGCGGTAAACTGACCTCTCCTTACGGCGCAAGATGGGGCAGAACCCATGCCGGTATTGATATCGGCGCCAAGACGGGAACACCCATCTATGCGGCAGACAACGGAATCGTTACCGTGTCCGAGCATAAAAATAACGGCTACGGTAAAATCGTAACCATTGACCATGGAAATGGCTTTGTGACCAATTATGCTCATTGCTCCGAGCTTTTGGTAAATGTTGGCGATGTGGTTGCAAAAGGCGACCTGATTGCCAAAGTGGGCAACACCGGCAGAAGCACCGGTCCGCACCTGCACTTTGAAATCCGATTGGAGGGCACGGCGCAGAACCCGATGAATTATGTGAAATAAGAAACAACAAAGCAGCGCAGACTCACAATTTGAGTCTGCGCTGCTTTATTTTAGTCCTTTATCTTCAGAACCGCCTTTAAAATTCCTGTAATCACCTTTGGAAACTGCCACACAACAACTTTCATAAAATATGTACTCCTTTCTGCGATGAACCCGAATCAGCCGCAAAGCCAGCAAAACAGCAGGAAGAGAAGCAGAACGGCTTCTGTTATCAGCAGGAAAACGGTGGGGAAAATCATACCCGCCAGAATGCCGCAAAATAGGGCAGCGGCAATGGGAAACCATATTCTGCAGTAGCATCTGTGCCGCATACTGTTGCCTCCCTTACGTTCTTACACTACAGTATATGATTTTTTCTGTTTGCTGTTACATATTTTCCGAAACGGCACAAACAAATACGGTCATATCATCATAAGCTGTTCCGCCTGCTGCATTGAGTGCTTCGGCTAAAATGCGGTCGGCAAGAGTTTGCGCTGAACCGGTAAATCCTTCTGCCAGAGAGAAAATCTCGTTTTTGTCTGCGGTGTCCAATATATCGGTGATACCGTCGGAGGCCATGATAAGATAGTCGCCGGACTGCATATACCGCATATCATAGTCGGGTTCTAAGCCATGCATCAACCCTGCAGGGAGAGAAGTGGCGTAAACGGTTTCTGTTCCGCTCTTCGTTTTAATATAGGAATTGGCAGAACCGCTTTTCACAAATTCCATGGTTCCTGTATATAGGTTAATGATAGCAAGGTCTATGGTGGCAAAGGTGTCACGGTCGGCGTTCATCATCAGGATATTGTTGATGAGGCGCACGCAGGTTTCTTTGTCAAAGCCGGCAGAAAGCAGGTTTTTGGCAAGATTTGTGGTGATGCTGCTTAAAAAATGCGCCTGCTCGCCGCTTCCGCACCCATCGGAGAGTACTAATGCCACTTTTCCGTTTCCGCAGGGAAAGCATAG
Source organism: Clostridia bacterium (assembly GCA_017396465.1). Taxonomy (GTDB): domain Bacteria; phylum Bacillota; class Clostridia; order UBA1381; family UBA9506; genus Congzhengia. The sequence continues at coordinate 23,464 of JAFQLU010000131.1, forward strand.
CGCGCTGTCTCCGGTGCCGGTGGAATGGGTCTGGGTGGCAGAAGCCGTTGCTATGTCTGTCAGAAATCGCGTTTGCTGGGAGAATTTCAGGTGGCAGATATCTGTGCCGCATTCCCGGTTTTCCCGCAGCATGGGAACCTCCAAAACCTCGGAAAGTGCAGAGGCAACCTGCGTGGCGCACACGCGCTTTTCGCCGCAACTGACGGAATCCATGGTGACAGAAAAGCCGTCTCCTCCGCAAACGGTAATATGGCTTGCAGATATTCCGCGCCGCTCCAGAGCAGATGCAATTCTGCTTTCCAGCTCCGGCTCAAACTGCAATTCTTCTTTTAAATTGTCCTGCATATTCTGAAGAATCATGGAAACGTTTTTGAATTGCTCCGCAACCAGTCGTTTGCTTTCAGCCACGCGCCCTGCCCACATCCGGGTGATTTTAAAGGCTTCGTAGTTTTTGTTCAGCTCTGTGACGAAAGCATCCCTGCGGATGCACATATCGGTGAACGCTTCGGGGATATCGGCTTTGGCAATGGTGTTTTTCCTCTCCATGATATGAAACATCTGTTCCATGATTTCCATGGTTTCCTTGCGCTCCTTCCGCCAGCAGAATTGATAGAGACTGCAATTTGCGCAAACAGCGCCGGCGGTGTTGTCAAACACGGCATTGTGGGAATTTATGCTATCCTCCGAAACATCCGCCAACACATTTTTTAAAACGGAACCGACGGAATCCATAGCGGAAACTGTATCTGCAATCCGCGTCTCCACCGTTTGGCGAATCCGCTTCTTTGACAAATCTTCTTCCTTTATTTCAACAGTAAGAACACCGAATTTCCGCAGAAAGCTGTCGGGAATCATAAAAAGAATCAGCGATGCAATTGCCACATATGCCGCCGTGATAATGCCGTTGGTTTCAGGACACAAAAGAACCGTTGCGGCAAAGCCGGACAGAAGAAAGCTTATAGAAACACCGACTTTTCCGTATCGCTTTGCAAGACCGGAAAAGAACGAGGCTAGACAATACACGCAAACGGTTTGCGCCGAGTAGCCTCCCGCAAGTCCCAAACATAAACCGAACAAGGCGCCTGCCGGGCAGGATATAGAGTATCCGCAGGCGTAGCTTAAAGCTAAAATCACGGTGATGGCAGGAATGTGCGCCACCGGAAGCAGTGGCTCTGTTAAAGCAAGGCTCAACACAACGGTGCCGCAAACAAAAACAAAGCTTACAATTTCCGAGGCTTCCAGCCGGGTGCGTGTTTTCAGCGATGGAACGGAGTCCACGGTTTTCAGATAAGCGATGCCGGAAAGATATGTCACGCCGCATTCGGACATAAGCATCAGCATATCATAGGCAAAAAAGCCTTCGGCAATCACATAAACAGAACCGTTTAAAAACAGCGCACCTGCCGGAAGCAGACAGCAAAGCATCCGGCGGTCTGTCAGCTCCCGCTTGAAAATCAAAGCCACCGTCGAAATGATAGCAATGGCACCAATGTATTTTAAGGCAAAGGTGGGGTAGGCAACGGAGAGTATGCCTGCGAGTGCAAAAACAGGGTAGCTGATTCGCTTCCTTTTAAAAAATAGCGCCGCGTAAAAGGCAATACCGAAAGGCGATACTAAATATCCGGCAAAACAGATACGGCACAAAAGAAAAAGACAAACGTTTTCGAAAAGCTCCTGTCGGTTGATTTTAGAAAGAAATGTTCCGCGGGAGAGCTTCGGCGGCAGCATTCCACCTGCGGTTTCTAATTGTTGTTTCATCTTATGTATGTTCCTCCTTCGTAAATTTATTTCCATTATATACCAATTTATGGAAGAAAAATGTAAAATATTGGAAATTAAATAAAAAAAGTTTTCGACATTTTTTGCGCCTGCCGTATATTTTAGGAGTACAAGATGTAAGGGCAAAGAAAAACATGCAACATTTCGACATGTTTTTTCAACATTTCGCCATGTTATAAGCCGAAAAAGTATGATATACTACAAATATCAAAAATTTTTGAATCTAAACATAAGGAGAACAAAAATGCTAGCTAAAACACCTCCCATGGGATGGAATTCCTGGAACACTTTTGCAAGAGACGTAAATGAAGAAATCGTTTTGGGCGCGGTTGACGCCTTAGTCGAAAAAGGCTATAAGGATGCAGGCTATGAATATATCGTGATTGACGATTGCTGGTCCTTGAAAGAAAGAGATAACGAAGGAAAACTGGTTGCAGACCCGGAAAAGTTCCCTCACGGCATGAAATATGTGGCGGATTATGTACATTCCAAGGGCTTGAAATTCGGTATGTATTCCTGCGCCGGTATTCGTACCTGTGCTGACTACCCCGGCAGCTTCGGTCACGAATACACCGATGCAAAAACCTTTGCAGAGTGGGGCGTAGACTTCTTAAAATATGACTATTGTAACTTCCCCGAATTTGCAGATACCAAAAATGCATATCTCACCATGAGCATGGCGCTCAAGGCTTCCGGCAGAGAAATTCTGTTTTCTGCCTGCAACTGGGGCGTGGAAGAACCCTGGAAATGGATGCGCTCTGTTGGTGTTCATATGTATCGCTCCACGGGTGATATATTTGATAACTATAAATCCTTTACCGATATTATTCACAGCCAGGACGAAAACTTCTGCATGTCTGCTCCCGGTTGCTTCAATGATCCCGATATGCTGATTGTTGGTATGTACGGGAAAGGTCACGTGGGTGAAGGTCACGGCTATGAGGGCTGTACGGATACAGAGTATGAATCCCATTTTGTTCGTTGGTGCTTATTCAGCGCGCCTTTGATGATTGGCGGCGATATCCGTAACATGAGCCCCTTCTGCGAAAAGCTGATGCAGAATAAGGCGCTGATTGCTATCAATCAGGACGAAGAAGCAAGACCGCCTTTTAAAGTGAAAGCAAATAATTTAGACCCGATGCGCGGCGAAATTTATGTGAAGCATATGTCAAATAACCGCTTTGCCATTGCGTTCTTTAATGACTATGATAAAGACGGTCAAATGCTGCTGTTCTTAGAAGCGGCAGGTATTCCTTATCATACCGGCGTGACACTGGATATCACCGATGCGTTAACCGGCGAGCATATCGGCGTCATTAATCAGGACTTCTTCAAAGCAGAGGTTAAAACGCACGGCTGCAGAATCTTCACAGCGGAGTTGACAACAAGATGATGGCGGCAACCTGCAAAAAATGTGGCAAAGAGCTGACGCGGGACGAGATTGGTCTGCACAAAAAGCTGGTGAATCGCGGCTCAACGGAGTTCTGGTGCATCACCTGCCTGGGTGAATATTACCAAATCAGCGAAGAAGCCTTGCGGAAAAAGATAGAAATTTTTAAAGAACAGGGATGTACCTTGTTTCTGTAAAATAGCATATACAAAGGGGTGCCTTTTTGGGCGCCTCTTTTTACATATAAAAAGAACAAATAAAGGAGAGAACATGATGACAAAAAAGAAATGTACGGCGCTTATTGCAGCGTTCTGTATGCTATTGGGAATGTTGCTTGTGCAGATAGCAACGCAGGAGGTATCTGCCGCAGGCTTTATTCAGCTGGAAAATGATGACTTTTCCAATATCGCAAACGGCACACAACTGACCGCAGGCGGCACAGCAAACCCTGGAAACTGGAAACTGCTTTACTATAGCGGAGCATCAGCTGTGAATGATCCTATCGTGTATTATGATGGCGGAATCAAATATACCAAGTCCGCCAAGGGCGGTAATCTGATTCTGTATAAGGATATGTCGGAGACTGCGGTAACCACAGGAACCGTGGTATATTCCTTTGATGCAAAATTTAAAAACCCTGTCGGTTCCGACCAGATTTACTGGGAAGATTATTTTTTGCGGTTGGGTGCAAATATTCCCACGCCGGGAGACAGAACCAATAACCTGGGGCTTTGTTATTCCGGTATGATGGCAAAAGCCGGTATGGTTATTATGCCCAAAGGCGGAGCGGCAAATCAGGCGGTTATGCAGAACCTTTTAGGAACGGAGAATAAAAACCATCATTTTGAATATACCATTGATTATGATGCAGGTACCTATTCTGTGAAAGTGGATGATACCTTTATTGCATCCTCGGGAAAAACGGTTTTCCCCATACCGGACGATTTTCTTGCAAACGGGGGTGCAAAATATTTCATGATATCTATGCGATTGCAAAGTGTTTCCACCATTGCAGATTTTGAGCTGGAGCTTAAAAATTTTACTGTGACAACAGGCGGGACCATGTGGCCGAAACAGGATGCACTTACTGTGTCGGATATAACGGCAAGCAGCGCAAAGCTTACATGGCATCCGTTGGCGACAGACGGCGTGACAGGATATGAAATTTATCAGGGCGACACACTTGCAGCAACTGTAACCGATACCTCTTATGAGTTAACCGGTTTATCTGCAGGCACCAATTACACTATTTCCGTAAAACCGCTGTTTTCCGATAGCCGTGCGTATGACAGTGCGCCGGAGATTTCCTTTGTAACAGGTGGCTTTGCTGCAAGAGAAGGGAATCTGTTGCAGGTTTCGGCAGGCAGAACGCATCTTTTAGGCATCAATCAAAATGAAAGAACACACGGCTTTGGAGATAACAGCTTCGGTCAGCTTGCCGCTTTTCCCGGACAGACAAAAGCTGTGGCGGCAGGGTATGACAGCTCTTATGCCGTAGATGAAAACGGTAAGCTCTATGCCTGGGGCAATAACTACTCCGGACAATTGGGAATTGGTAGTGAAGCGCTTATGGTGGAAAATCCCACGGTGGTTTCAAAGCTTGAAAACGTCCTTTCTGTTGCGGCAGGTGCAGAGCATGCGTTGGCGCTGACTGCAGACGGAAATGTTTATGCCTGGGGTGATAACAGATACGGTCAGCTGGGGTGTGGAAGTGCAGAAAATATGATTTCTGAACCGGTGCAGATTCCGGCGTTGTCCGGAAAAGGCGCAGTAAGCATTTGTGCAGGAAAATATACCTCCTATGCCGTATGTGCAAACGGTGACCTATATGCCTGGGGTATGAACTATGCAGGTCAGCTGGGCAACGGTGACGATGCGCTGGATAACCAAAGTGTACCCGTTCTTATTTCTGTATTAGGACAAAAGGTTCTTTCTGTTTCTGCGGGGGGCGGTCATGCCGTAGCGATTTGCTATAGCGATGCAAACGGAAACGGAACATATGATGAAGGCGAAGAAAAAAGTGTCTGGGGCTGGGGTAGTGACTCCAGAGCACAGCTTGGAACCGGTGCTCTCAGCACATGGTACAATGCACCTGTGCGCCTGACCTTCTTCGACGATATCGAAGTCGTTTCCTTAGCGGCAGGCGAAGGACATACACTGGCGCTAACCGCAGATGGCACCGTTTACGCATGGGGCTGGAACGAAAACGGACAGCTTGGTCTGGGACATACCAATTTCGGCTTAACACCAACTGTTGTAGCAAATCTTCCCGGTATCCGCAGTATTGCGGCAGGATACACATATTCTCTGGCGGTTGGAACAGACGGAAGCCTCTGGGGTTGGGGTGATAACGCAAGCGGACAGATTGACGATAGCGGTGCAGAAAGCATCATGACACCTGCAAAAATCAAATTACCGCTGGGCGATATTCTGTTCGGAACAACCATGATCGGTACATCGGAAACCGTGCCGGAGACCGGTGGAAGCTATGCTTATGCAGTATCTGTATATCATAACGGAAAACAGACCTTTGACGGAAAAATTTTAACCTGTGTATACCGGGAGAATGGCGAAAAACGCGAACTTCTCGGCGTATATCCCACAGAACTTGCCTTAGAGCCGGAACAGGAAGAAACCGTTTCGGGAACTGTTACACTTCCGCAAAACACAGAGAATGTACTGATTCAGATTTTTGCATGGGATGCAAACTTTGCTCCTTATGCGGAAAACTGCATTATTCGATAGGAGGGACGCAACATGAAGAAAGCAGTTAGTATCATGTTAATCGGCGCAATGCTTCTGGGCAGCATTCCTGCGCTTGCGGCAGAAAAAATCAACGAAACATACCCGGAAAAAATCATTATTGTCAATGAAGACTGCTCGGATTTTGCAGAATCCCGCTCGGCAGAAGGCGTCACCATGGCAAACCTCACAAACTGGGCAGACCAATACGCCGAGACAAATGTGGGAGCAATCTTTTTAAACACCAATGCACAGAGAGTGAATTACGGCAGTAATGTAACGGAAAATTTCTGGGAAGGCGTAGATCAGACAGGCTCTTACTGGACAGGAAACCGCAAGGCGTATTACGATTTTTATGAAACGGGAAAAGATATGAACACCGTTCGGATTGACTTGTTAAGAGAGCGAAATATTTCTCCCTGGATATCCATTCGCATGAACGATATCCATAATGCGTCGGAAGCGGATAATCCTTTTAATTCCACTTTCCGATTAAAACACAATTATCAGATTGGCTCTAAATCTGTCACCACGGGACCGCATCTGTGCTTTGACTATTCCTTAGAAGCAGTTCGGGATTATTACTTTGCGTTAATACAGGAAAATGTGGAGCGTTATGATGCAGACGGTCTTGAATTAGACTGGATGAGAGAATCCTATCCCATAAAGGATGATGCATTAAGAGAAGAAACCCGTCTTGCAATCAATCAGCTGGTACGTGATGTGAGAAAACTGTTGGATTTATGGGAAATTCGCCGTGGACACGAAATCAAGCTGGCTGTTCGCGTACCTGCACAGATTCATGTAGCGGAAAACTATGGCTTGGACGCCGAAACATGGAGCCGTGAAAAGCTGGTGGATATGGTTACCGTAACAGCCCGTTGGGCATCTTCCGACACCAATATGGATTTAGAGGGCTGGCAGAAATTATTGAAAGAAACTGCTGGAAACCCTGATATTTTAGTGGGTGCAGGACAGGAAGTGCTGTACCGCGCAAATCCCAACTACGCCGCACAGCACCAGAGTGCGGATACGGCAAGAGGTACGGCATATTCTTACCTCAGCCGAGGCTCGGACTTTATGTATCTGTTTAACCATATGGACAGACGAACCACCATCTCCTATGCAAGCACAGACTACATTCCTATGCTGAAACAGTTAAACAGCCTGGAGAATATGGACGGACATCTGCGCCGCCATGCCGTGACCTTCCGCGACCGTTTTGCACATGATGAAACGGCGATTTATGAACTTCCGGCAGTAATCAACGGCGAAACGGCGAAGGAATTTAACATTCATATTGGCGACCTTAATGAAAATAACGACACGGAATGCTTTGTGATTTTAGGTGTGAATCAAACCTACGCAAATGGCGCAGGCGCAGTTGACAGCGCAGAAGATGTGACTGTAACAGTAAACGGTGCGGCTTGCAGCTATGTCGGAAAAGTAACCGGAATGCGTATGCCTTATCCCGTAGGAGCAGACGGAACCGTATATGATTTAATCAAATATGAGATTCCGGCAAGTGCCGTAAAGGACAATTGGAATCAGGTAGAAGTGATAAGCGCAGACGGCACAGAACGGGAACTCACTTGGGCAGAAATCATGGTGGATTCCGTAGCTCCCGGTACAAGAAACCTGGCGTTTGGTAAAAATGTTTCAGCCTCATCCTACTATGGAAATCTTGCAAACTACGCGCCCGGCAAAGCCAACGACGGAATCGTGGATAATTTAGGCTGGATTCCTGCCGATACGGAAACAACCCCCTCCTGGTGGAAGATTGACCTGAATAAATCCTACGAAATCGGCAAAATTGAAATTGTGGCACGTCAGGAAGAGAGTCAGAACTGGGTGGGATATCGTTCCAACTTCAAGGTGGAAGGCTCCTCTACTTCGGATTTTGCAGAAGGAACTGTGTATGAATTTGCAAAAACCGAGGCAATGGAACAAACAGTAGTGCCTGCCTGCGGCACATGGGAAATCTCTGTACCGGAAAGCATCACCGAGCCAATGCAATATATCCGTGTGATTGAGCTGGATAATGACCAGACCGCGGCAACCATGCCATTTTTAACAGAAGTACGGATTTATTCCAGATAAAGAAATCAAAAAAGAGTCTGCATAAATTGCAGACTCTTTTTCAGCTGAACAAATCTTTTATGAGGCGAGAGAGGCTGAAACGCTCCGCATTGGTTTTTACGCGGATGACGCAAGGCTTCCATTCTCCACAGCCTTCGCATAAATCTTCACTCATAATCACATCATCTTCGGTTAAACTTTTGTCGCCGTCGATTTTCTTGAAACATTCCAAACAAAATTCTGCCATAATTTCACCTCCCAACCCTACTTTATCCTACTTTAAGCGAAATGTCAATACATTTTCGCATTTTGTAGTATAATATTTTTAGAGGTGAGGAGCGTGCGTCCACTGAAAAATAAGATAAGCATTACAATTGACGGAGATATTTTAGAAAAAATCAGACAGTATGCGGAGGAAAACGACCGCTCTGTTTCTCAGTACATCAATATAGTTCTGAAAAAGCATATTGCAAAAAAAGAAAGCGTTGCGCAAGCAAAAGAAAATGACGCAAAATGAGTTTATAGAATCGACTATAAAAAGCTAAAAAGGGCATTGTTTCAATCGTGAAAGTTTACGGATTGAGACATGCCCTTTATTTTTATGTCATCCTTTGCGATACCGTGACGGAGCCGTTCCCGTCTGTTTTTTAAAGCAGGCGGAGAAGTGGGCGGCGTCGCAGAAGCCGGTCCGGTGGGCGATTTCCTCTAAAGGGAGATTGGTGTTTAAAAGAAATTTTGTGGCGGTCTGGATGCGGTGCCGTATCACATTTTTGTGCAGGGAATGTCCTGTGTAGTTTTTTATTAAGCGGTTCAAATAGCAGGGATCTAATCGCATCATTTCTCCTAACCGTTCGTTGGACAAATCCTCTGCAGTGTGCGCATCGATATAAGAAAGCACCGTGTCGCAGATATCCGATTTTTTGCGGTCGCTCTGGGAAAAACGCACAATCTCCAGCAAAATATTTTTCAGCATGGCACCGGATTTTTCGTGGAAAAACAGCTTGCCGGAACGAAATTCTTCCACAAGCTCCGTAAGCATTTGTCGCAGAGGAAAGGCGTGCTCCAAAACGAGGGGCGTGTCAAACAGCCCATAATCGGAAAAGGAAATGTGCGGGTGCATTTGTGTTTTATCGAAATCCTCCACCGGGATGGGATACTGCGGATGGCGGATGTGAGAAAATTCCTGCGTAAAATCAAAATCCAGCGCAATGCAATGAAAAATGGGCTCGGGCGTGAAGGCATATTCCGTACCCGGTTGGTAAAAAACCAGCATATCGGGCGCAAGGCGGTATGTTTTTCCATTGATGGTATAGGTTCCCGTGCCGTCTAAAATATACTGTAGTCGGCAGTCATATGTAATAGAAGGAAAACGGGGAACCGATTGGTTATGCACCGAGGCATAGCGGATAAAAGGAGAAATTTCCGTGATACGCATAAAAACCTCCGAAAAGTCTGTTTTTTAAAAGTATCTGTCTGTTTTATATATGGATTATACCATAGAAAACAGATATAATCAAGATATCAAAAGTCTGAATTTTAAAAACAGGAGGAACAATTATGCAGAAAAAATTAACGGTAGCGGTGATTGGTTGCGGCGGGTTTGCGGCAAGCTTTGTACCGCTGTTTCAGAAACATCCTTATGTGGAAAAGGTGTATGTGTGCGATATTGTCCGTGAACGCGCGGAAAGTTATCAGGAAAAATTCGGCGCGGAAATCGTGGAAAGCTTTGAGGCGGCTTTGAAAAATAAAGAAATCAACGCAGTGGCAATTTTCACCGAGCGTCATACCCACGGCCCCTTGGTGGTGCAGGCTCTGCGCGCCGGAAAGCATGTGTATTCTGCCGTTCCCATGGCAAGTGAAATCACCCATTGCAAAGAAATCATTGAGGCGGTAAAAGAAACGGGATTGACCTACATGATGGGCGAAACCTGCATTTATTATCCCAGCTCTATGTACTGCAAGGAGCAGTATGAAGCAGGCGAGTTTGGCAATTTTGTGTACGGCGAAGCGCAGTATCACCATGATATCACCCATTTTCCAGAGGTATTTAAAAATGATAAATCTTCTGCCGGTGTCCCTCCTTTTTATTATCCTACCCACTCCACGGCGATGATTCTGCATGCGTTAAATACGCACGTTACCAAAGTTGCGGCGTTTGGATATGTGGATCAAGAAAACGACGGGTTCTTCGGAAAAGGCAACAATATGTGGGATAACCCGTACTCGAACTCCTATTCTTTGATGATGCTGGCAAACGGCGGTACGGCACGGATTAACGAATGCAGAAGAATCGCATTCAAAGCACCCAGCTCCCATGTTTCCGCATTTTACGGCACAAAGGGTTCCTATCAGTTCCAGGGCGCACAGCATGCAAAATACACGCTGACGAAAACGGGCGTTACTCACGAAGATGTCAGCGATTATGTGAATCCCGAGGCGTTTGAAGAAATGAAAAAAGAGCCGGATTTCAAAAATCAGGTGGCAAACCATGTGGGACAATGGAACAGTTTTGCACCCATTCAGGCAAAGGAGCGTGCCCGTCTTCCCAAGGAATATGATGGTCTACCCAATGGTCACATGGCATCTCATCAGTTTCTGATTGACGATTTCTGTAAAGCGGCGTACCACGGCACACTTCCCACCGTGCACGCATGGCTGGCGGCAAGATACACCATACCCGGTCTTGTGGCACATGAGGCGGTGAAAGCCGGTGGCGCAGTTTTGGATGTTCCCGATTTTGGCGAGCCTCCCGAAAAATTCAGAAAATAATCGCAAAAGGCAATTCCCGTCAGGGGATTGCCTTTTAAATTTTTTTGTGTACAATAAAAATGCATAAAAAAGCAAAAGCTTGTGCATGGTAAGAGAAATCACAATAAAGGAGTTTTTAAAATATGTCTAATATCTGGCACGATATTTCACCCAAACGCATTCATGCAGAGGATTTTATCTGCGTGGTGGAAATTTCAAAAGGCAGCAAAAAAAAATATGAACTGGATAAAGAATCGGGTTATCTGATGCTGGACAGAATTCTGCACACATCCACCCATTATCCGGCAAACTACGGATTTATCCCCCGTACCTACGGTGACGATAACGATCCTTTGGATGTACTTCTTCTTTGCTCGGAACAGATTGAGCCTATGACGTTGGTGCGCGCATATCCCATCGGCGTGATTTCCATGATTGATAATGGGCGCAACGACGAAAAAATCATTGCCATTCCCTTCAGCGATCCTAACTACAATATGTATAAGGATATCAGCGAGCTTCCCGCGCACGTGTTCAACGAAATGAGCCATTTCTTCACGGTGTATAAAAACCTGGAGAACAAGGAAACGGCGGTAAATGAAGTGAGCGGCAGAGAAACCTCTGTTACCATTATCAATAAGGCAATAGACGATTATATTGAAAAGTTCTGCAAATAAGCATAAAAAAACGCCTGCAACGCAGGCGTTTCAGCGTGTCGACGGTGTGCCCTGGGGGTAGAAACCTCGACACGCTGAGTAGACTTTGAAAAAGGTGGGTATATTTGGCGAGCACAAATTCGTCGGCGTACGATGGTACGGTAGAGTTTGTGGTCGCCCAAAGCAAGCAACTGCGCAGTTTCCTCGACGGAAACCGCGCAGTTCATCGTTAGGAACATGATATTTACTTTTGCTCAAATTTATATTTAGAACATTTTGCTTGCGCTAGACCTGCCTTTTTCGACAGTCTGAAACGCCTGCAACGCAGGCGTTTTTCTTATTTAATCTTTCGTGCTTCCGTGTAGAACCGTTTGTCGCAGGCGTCGCCCATAGAAAAGGTTTTTCTTGGGAGTGCACCGTCTAAAATAACGGATTTATATAAATCGGATTTGTCCATGGCATCTAAAATGATACCAAAGTTTTTGCTGTCCTTGCATAGGTTTTTTACCACATCTTCGCCGTGAATATAGTCGATTTCGCCGCCGTTTGCGGAAACGAAAGCATCCAGCGCCTTCTGCACCGTTGCAACGGTGAGATACTCGGTGGGGTTGGTGATTGTAACCTTTTGCTCTTTGCCATCGTGGATAAAGATAAAGGTCTGTCCTTTTGCGTTTTCATCGTAGCTTACGGTGTATTCCTGTTCGAGTGCCTTTAAGAATGCGGCGCCGTCGCTATCGAAAATCACTCTGTGAATTGCTTCAAATACCAAAGAGGTATCGTGCAGGTTCACCAGCTCGCAAAGTGCGTATCTGGCAGAGCTGTTTTTCGCATGATCTTCGCCGATTTCCTTTTTCAGGTTTTCGTAATAGGTTTTCGCCGTGGCAAGAGAATGATTTCCGTCGCCCATAGCATAAACCAAAGGTGCAGATTCCGAAACACCGTATTTCTGATTAAAAGCATCTAAATCGGAAAGTGCGGCAAGCTTTTTATCCAAAGCTTTAGCGGCGTCTTCCGAAAGCTTATAGCCTGTGATGTGTCCCGATTCCTGCATCAGGTCAAAATCATATACCTTTTGGAAAGTATCGGTAAGCTTTGCATTAGACTCAATGATGTCACATGTCTCATCGTCAATAAGAAGCATAATATGAGGAAGCTCAATGGGAGCATCTTTTCTGACCTTCAGTCTGGGCGGAATTCTGGAAACCACGGTTCCTTCCGTTGCTCTGATTTTGGTTTTGGAGCCTGCGGTGTAATCGTATTCCTCCAAATCCACCATGCCCACAATGCCCAATCTTTTTACGCCGTTTTTCAGCGTTCTTTCCACATAGATATAGGTATTTTTATGCTCGCAGAACACGCCTTCTTCCATGTATGCTTTCATGGAAGCATTGGTGTTTTCAATTCTGCCTTCAATGTCTTCATCGTTTAAGTAAATTTCGGGAACGGTTAAGTAAAGCGTGGATTTTTCGCCTTTTGTGATTTCGGAAACAGCGTTCCAGTATTCCGGCTCGGAGGTATATTGGTCGCAGGCGACAACGCTCCACTTGCTCATTTTATGTTCGTCTTCTGCAAATTTCGGCAGCAAGATATCTGCACGCATAAATGCCATGATTCATCGATCCTTTCAACCTCAAATATTCATTTATTTTACCACGGAACACAAAAAAAGTCAACAAGTTTTCCGGAAATAAAGTGAAATATATAGGTTGCAAAAAACGGTGAAATTTGATAAAATAACTGTGCACAGATTTTTTGTTTGGAGAGACACGAAATGAAACAAAAGGAGCACGGTCGGCTATGAAAAAAATACGCAATATTTCAAAAGATCCGTACCGGAGTAATGAACTGAAAATATATACATCCGATGCGCTGTATCAGGCGGTGCTGTTGATTGCTGTCGGTCCTTTGCTGCAGACATTTATGCTGGAAATGGGAATAGCGGCAGATGTGGTTTCCCGGACGGTTTCGATATTTCAGGTGGTGCAGGGGAGTATCATGCTTCTTTGTGCATCGCTGGTGGAAAAAGTGAAACATGTACCCAAGGTGTGCGCAGTTTTAATTCTGAATCCGCTTTTTCTGCTTTTGGTGATGCTGTTTTTCAGTATAACAGGAGACCGAAATGCTTTTCCCGGTGCGTATTATATCGTGCTTGCCGGCGGGTGTATCACCAATGTGCTGTTGGGACTTTATAATGTGTTGGTTTATAAAAGACCGTATCATATCATGGATATGCACGAGTATGGCAGAATTACGGCGAACGGCAGTGTCATTATCGGTATTTTTGGCATGGCGGTTTCTTTTCTTATAACATTTAGTCTGGGGAAATTTTCGTTCTTTTCCGTTATCTGCGGATTTTCTGCCGTAGGAACGGTGCTTTTAATATCAGCTTCTGTTATCGCTTCTTCTTTCCATGAGGTCGGAAACGGCGAAAATATAACAAAACCGCAACAGGAAAAAATCAACCTGTTCCGATATAAGCCTTTTTATATCCTGTTCGTACCTAATCTGCTTCGCGGAATCAGCGCAGGTGTGTTTGGTGTTGCGGTAACCATCGGCTATTATTTTGGCGTGATGAACAGCATGACCAGCAGTTTTATCAACATTGCCGTGTATATCGGCACGATTATAAGCGGTGTGCTTTATGTGAGGATTGCAAAAAAATGGGATACTGCCAGAATTATATTGGTGTTTACCGTTTTATCTGCTATCTCCCTTCCGATCATGTTGGTAGGAAAATCTGCGGCTGTGTTTGTTGCCGCATATATGGCATCGTACCTGTTTATCCAGACTTTCGGAACAGCAATTCCTGTCTGCGTGACAGAGTTTGTGGAATATCAGGTGATGGGACGCTACACGGCGTGGCGTATGATGCTTCAGACCGTGGGAATTGCAATCGGCGGTTTTTTGGTACCCGTCCTTTTAGAGCATATTGGCGGTATCCCGACACTGCTATTTGCCGGCGTGCTGAATGTGCTGACAGGTGTCTCATATTATTGCTATTTGAAAAGTATAAAAAGGGAAGAAAAGAATTGATTTTTTGTGGGAAGGATGGTATAATTGACATATACGGCTTTTTGAAAAGCAAAAAGCCTGCGAGCAGAACCGCTCGCCGCAACCTAAAAGGTTGCGTATGTCAATTGACGGCGTCGGAAAAATCTCCTTGCAAGCAAAGATTTTTCCTCCTGGTAAAATTGACACAATTGACGGCGTCGGAAAAATCCCCATAGCTCACAAGGATTTCTGCTCCCGGTAAAATTGGCATAATTGACGGCATGGTGTCGTCTTATAAATAAAAAATGAAAAAGGTTGTGAAAAGATGGATCAAAGAGAAAAATTTTCATCAAGACTGGGCTTCATCCTGATTTCTGCAGGATGTGCCATCGGTTTGGGTAACGTGTACCGTTTCCCGATTTTAACGGGTGCGTATGGCGGTGCGTTGTTTGTACTGATTTACATCGCGTTCCTGCTCCTTTTAGGTCTTCCCATTATGACCATGGAGCTTGCGGTTGGTCGTGCCAGCCAGAAGAGTATTGCATCGTCTTTTGATGCTCTGGAAAAGCCGGGGCAGAAATGGCATCTGCATAAATACACCGGCATGGCAGGTAACTATCTTTTGATGATGTTCTACACTACGATTTCTGCGTGGATGGTCATTTATTTCTGGAAATATCTGTCCGGCTCTATTATGGAGTTTAAAACGGCAGAAGAGCTTGGCAATGTGTTTGGTGGCGTGGTATCGAGCACCGGTACGCTGACGGCGTTTACTGTTGGTGTTATCTTAGTTTGCTTCGGTGTTTGTTCCTTAGGTCTTCAGAAGGGCGTTGAAAAAATCACCAAGGTGATGATGATTGCGCTGTTTGTTCTGATGGTTGCGCTGGCAATATATTGCTGTACCTTGGATAAAGCGGCAGAAGGATTGAAGTTCTACCTGATTCCCTCGCTGGACGGCGTGAAGGAACACGGTCTTGCAACCGTTATCTCCGCGGCAATGGGTCAGTCCTTCTTCACATTGAGTATCGGTATCGGTTCTATTGCTATTTTCGGCAGCTACATTTCCAAAGACAGAAGCTTAACAGGCGAAGCTGTTACCATTATGTCTTTAGACACTTCTGTAGCATTGATTTCCGGTCTCATCATTTTCCCCGCTTGCTTTACCTATAACGGCGGACAGACGGCAGATGCTTCCACCGTTGGTGCAGGCTTCTTATTCACAACGCTTTCCAGCATCTTCAATGCGATGCCGGGCGGCAGAGTGATTGGAACATTGTTCTTTGTATTCATGGTTTTTGCGGCACTTTCCACAGTAATCGCCGTATTTGAAAATATCATGTCCTTCTGGCTGGAAAAAACAAAGCTGTCCAGACCGAAGGTTGCCATTATCAATATTTTACTGGTTACAGCGCTGTCTCTGCCCTGTATTTTAGGATTCACCTATTGGGAAAACATTCAGATTGCAGGCAAGGGCATTATGGACCTGGAAGACTTCACTGTTTCCAACATCTTGTTGCCTTTGGGTAGTCTTGTGTATGTTCTGTTCTGTACCTCCCGTTACGGTTGGGGCTGGAACAACTATTTTGAAGAGGTGAACACCGGTAAGGGAATCAAGCTTCCGAAATGGCTAAAGCCTTATTTCTCTTACGTATTACCTCTGATTATCATCGTTGTATTTATTATGTCTGTTTTATAAGAATGACGGAAAGCCGCTTTTTTGAGCGGCTTTCCTTATCCTGTGAGCAGATATATCTTTCAGGAGTTTGAAAGCGGCGGCAAGGAGATTGAATCGGTGCTACGCAAGTGGAGGCGCATATGAAAATCCGGGAAAAACTGTTTATGAAACGGGAAGGGCTGGAACAGGAAGGTCCTATCAATATCGTTATATTCGGCGACAGCGTGAGCCACGGAGCTCTTGCAAACGGCGAGATGGGGTACGACACCGTGTATCACAACCGTTTGCGGGAAAAGCTGATGGCGGTGCGGAATTATGTGCCGGTTAACGTAATCAATGCGGCGATTGGCGGCACGAGTGCGAAAGAATCCGTGGAGCGACTCCCGAAGCAGGTGCTTACCCATTGTCCGGATTTGGTTATAGTATGTTTTGGATTAAATGATGTGAATGGTACGAAAGAAGACTATCTTTCTTCTATGAGAACGATTTTTGAAGCCTGCCAAAACAGCGGTTCGGAAGTGATTTTCTTAACGCCAAATATGCTCAACACCTATGTGGCAGAAGATGTTGCGGAAGTGCACAGATCGTATGCCGCCGTAACAGCAGAGTTTCAGAACAACGGCAGAATGGACGATTATATCGAAAGTGCTGTTGCTCTTGCCAAAAGTATGGGCGTGGCGGTTTGTGACTGCTACGGAGAATGGAAAAAATTAAGTGAAACACAGGATATCACAATGCTTTTAGCAAACCGTATCAATCACCCTACCAGAGAAATGCATGAACTGTTTGCGCAGAAATTGTTTGAGATGATTTTGCCGGAGGAAGCGGTAAAGAATATCCAAAACGACGATTCTATGTTCCGGAAAGAATAAACGGGCAAAACACATGGAGGCATGGTATGAAATTATATGTGATTCGTCACGGCCAAAGTGAATATAACCTGAAACGGTGCCACACCGGTTGGGCGCAGGTTTCGCTGACGCCGAAGGGGTTTGAGGAAGCAAAAAGTATTTCCGGTTTTTTGTCAAAATATCAGTTTGACAAAATATATACCAGCGATTTGCTTCGTGCCAAACAAACGGCGGAAACGGCGCTTCCCGGATGTGTGTATGAAGAAGACGCACGCCTCAGGGAAATTCATATGGGAGAAATTGCCGGTAAAACGGCAGAGGAGTGCCATGAGCTGTTTGGAGACCTTTATGTGGAAGAAAAAACGAAACTCAATTTTGTTCCTTTCGGTGGCGAAAATGCGGAAATGCTCCGCGCTCGTGCGCAGTCTTTTCTGGACATGCTGACCGAGCGAAAGGATGCATGTGTTGCGGCGTTTGCCCATGCAGGTATTTTAAGAAGCATTTTAGAATGTGCGCTCGAAACAACGCTTTGGAGAAAAAACATCAAGTGTGATAACTGCACAATTGCAGTTTTTGAATATGAAGATAACAAATGGTATTTCTACGGCTGGATTTCGCCGCAGGAGCTGAGCTGACATGACTGGAGGATGTTAACATGAAAAAAGTAATGATTTTAAGTATGGTTTTTGCAATGGTTTTATCGTTGTTTGCGGCGGTGCCGACAAGCGCGGAGGAAAACGTGAAGGTATATTCCTATCGGGAATATATTGATGTTCCGGTCTATTATGACCTGAACTGCGACGGTGAAACAGAATCTTTGCAGGTGGATTGCTATTCCAATTACTTCGGATGCTTTGCTCTGGTCATTAACGGTCATAGCTTTGTTACCGATATTGTACGCCACGGCGGGTATTCTCACTTTTTCGTGACGGATATTGATGAAAACGATGGGTTTATGGACATATTATTGGTAGGCGAATATAAATCCGTGTGGCTGGAAGCGTTCCGTTATGATGGCACACAGCTTCTGAAGCGAAACGATATTCTGCTCCTTTCGGATACGATAGATGAGAACACGGAAACGAAGATTTCCGACATGCAGATTACTGCAGGTGGCGGCGTCTTAACCATTCAATATGGCGAAGAAGCTGTTTCCTATAACGACTTTTCCGTATATAACCCCGTTATATATACAGACGAAATGGTACGGGAAAAGTTCAATGAAAGCGAAATGGATATTTATTCCGTTACGATAGACGGCAAAAAACTGGAATTCGACCAGAAGCCTTTGAACAAAAATGACCGTATTTTAGTTCCCGTCCGCGCTATTTTCGAAGCTTTGGGCTATGTGATGGAATGGGACGGCGAAACACGGACGGCTCATGCCGTAAACCAAAAGAATGCCATCAGCATTCAGATTGGAAATAAAAACATTTATTATATGAGGGACGGCGTGCAGGGCGTGTATGAATTAGACGTTGCACCGATCCTGGTTGCAGGAAGAACCTTGATTCCGCTTCGCGGTGTGGCAGAATGTGCCGGTTGCTTGGTGGAATGGAATGAAGAAACGAATACAGCGGTTATCACAAGCCGATAAAAATAGATAATCGAAGCATAGGAGGAAATCTATGGACATTTTTATGATTTTAAGCCTAATTGGCGGTCTTGCCTTGTTCCTGTACGGCATGGAAATGATGGGCGACGGTCTTAAAAAGCTGGCAGGCGGCAAGCTGGAATCCATTTTGGCAAAGCTCACATCCAGCCGCTGGAAAGGGTTTTTACTGGGCTTGGTTGTTACTGCGGTGATTCAGTCTTCATCCGCAACCACGGTTATGCTGGTCGGTTTTGTAAACTCCGGTATCATGCAGCTGGGGCAGACCATCAGTATCATCATGGGTGCAAACATCGGTACCACAGTAACGGCGTGGCTTTTGAGTACGGCAGATATTCAGGGTACGGCGCTCTTAATCCGTTTGTTCAAGCCGGAATCCTTCACGCCGATTCTGGCGCTGATTGGTCTTCTGATGACCATGACGGGAAAAACCGACAAAAAGAGAAACACCGGTACCATCTTAATCGGCTTTGCTGTTTTGATGTTCGGTATGGAAATGATGAGTGATGCCGTTTCCGGTCTGCGTGATAACGAAACCTTTATTAAGCTTTTAACCATGTTCTCAAACCCCGTTCTGGGTATCCTGGTCGGTACAGTATTTACGGCAGTTATTCAGTCCTCTTCGGCATCTGTGGGTGTTTTGCAGGCGCTGTCTCTTTCCTGTGCAATTCCCTATTCCACGGCGATTCCGGTTATTTTAGGTCAGAATATCGGTACAACCATTACCCCGATTATTTCCTCCATCAGCGGAAACACAGAATCCAAGCGTGTGGCAATGGCGTGCTTGTATATTAAACTGATCGGTGTTGTTGTCGTTGTAGGCCTTTTCTATTTGCTGAACAGTTTTATGGACTTTGCGTTTATGTCACAGAATGTGAGCGCGTTAAGCATTGCGGCAATTCATACATTGTTTAACATTTTATCCACCGTCATTTTAATTCCCTTCTGTTCTGCTATCGAAAAGCTGACGGTAAAAACCATCAAAGGAAAAGCTGTGGTGGAAGAAGCGGACGATTTTGCTACATTGGACGACCGCTTCCTGGCAATGCCTTCCTTCGCGGTTGAAAAGTGTAAGGACCTGGTGTGCAAAATGGCATCTATTTCCGGTGATGCTTTTGAGAAAGCGGCAAAGCTTTTAGACCATTTTGATGAAGCAGAATTTAATGCCGTAAAAGAGTTAGAATCCAAAATCGATAAATATGAAGATAAAACCAGCACATACCTGGTAAAAATCGCAGAACACAACATGTCTTCTAAAGACAGTAAAGTCGTAACAGAGCTTCTGCATTGTGTCGGCGATATCGAACGTATTTCCGACCATGCACTCAGCATTGCCGAAGCGGCAAAAGAAGTGTTCGACAAGGAAATTCAGTTCTCCGATAAGGCGAAGGCGGATATCCATATCATCAATGCGGCAGTTGCAGAAATTCTTGCGCTGACCGTGAAGGCGCTGGAAACCGAAGATATCTCCGTTGCACAGCGCGTTGAGCCTTTGGAGCAGGTTATCGACCGCTTAAAGAGAAAAATCAAGAACGGTCATATCACAAGACTTCGCCAGGGCGACTGCACCATGGAGCTGGGCTTTATCCTGTCCGACCTTTTAAACAACTATGCGAGAATTTCAGACCATTGCTCCAATATCGCTGTATGCTATATTGAAATCGCAATCGACTCCTTCGAAACCCATGAATACTTAAACCAGGTAAAATATGGCGGCGAAGGCGGATTCGGCGATATGTATGAAGAGTTCAAAAAGAAATATTATATGGAATAAAATACAAAAAAAGCGGTTCATGGGAGCCGCTTTTTCTGAATATAAATAGGTCTGCCTTTTTCAATAGCCAAAAAAAGAGCTGCAATCGCAGCTCTTTTCATGTATGTTACCTTATTTTAAATATTTTGCAACCTCTGCTGCTACTATTTTTGTGATAGCTTCTACGGTTAAGCCTTCTGTGCCGGCTTTGCCGTTACTGGAGAACAGTTCCATCTTCTTGGCCGTTTCCTGTTTTACAGCTTCCACAGCTGCAGGAATCAGGTCGATTAAGCCTTTGTTCATGCTGGAGAATCTCTGGAATTCAGCTTCTACAGCCGCAACGTTGATATCGGTGAAGATATTTACTTTGCTGATACCGTCCTGAATTGCCTGACGGAAATCGTTATCTGTCAGACCGGAGCCGCCGTGCAGAACCAGGGGAACGTCAACGGTTCTTGCAATGGTGCGGATTCTTTCAAAGTCCAGTTTGGGAGGAAGCTTATATGCACCATGAGCGTTACCAACAGCGATAGCTAAAGCGTCCACGCCTGTTTTCTCTACGAAATCTTTTGCCATTTTGGGATCTGTGAAGAACTGGGAAGGATCAGCTAAATGGCTGCTGCCTTCTGCAGAACCTTCGTTGTCGCCAACGTGACCTAATTCACCCTCGATGGTTGCGCCATAAGAATGTGCAATGTCTGCCATTTCTTTTACTTTACGAACGTTTTCTTCGTAAGAATCTGTGGAGCAGTCGTACATGATAGAGCTAAAGCCCAGCTCCAGCGCCTTGATACAGGTATCATATGTAAGACCGTGATCCAGATGCACAACAACGGGCACGGATGCCTTCTTTGCCATGGGGATTAAGTAATAGGAAACTTCTTCTAAAGGACCATAGGGAAGCAGAACTTCCGCAGTACCCATAATAACCGGAGATCTTGTGCTTTCAGCT
The DNA here is from genome assembly GCA_017396465.1 of Clostridia bacterium. Taxonomy (GTDB): domain Bacteria; phylum Bacillota; class Clostridia; order UBA1381; family UBA9506; genus Congzhengia. The sequence goes on from JAFQLU010000131.1 coordinate 44,692, forward strand.
GCTGCGATGATACCGCGAGCCAACTCTAAGTTTACTGCATTGAAAAGACCAACAGCGTAATGCTCTTTTTTTGCCGGTCTTAATACTTCATTCATATTGACTAACATATGGATTTCCTCCCTCATATTCAAAAGATTTTTGTAATCATATTGTAACATTATCTATTATATATTAGGATTTGGGAAAAGTCAAGATATTTTTGTGTTTTTTTTGTTTTTTCTTTGTTTTTTTGTGATTTTGACGGAAAGGTACTTAAAAAGCATTATTTAGCGGTTTTTTGTTTTAAAGCGAGAAGCGCTTTTTCGGCATCTTCCATATGCAGTACCGTTTCCTCCATAGGGCACATGCCGTCGCCCTTTCGGTTCACGATATATTCCGAGCAATTGGTGTAGGTAAAAGGAATGCCATGCGCCTTCAGCCATTTCACGGCGCTTTCGCTGACGTTTTCGCCGTAACAGCCTTTCACGCCGCCAAGTGAAAAAATCATAGCGGCGGCTTTGCCGACGATTTTATCGGCAACGAAAGCATTTTTCAGCTTTCCGCTTTCATGTAAGGCGATCACATGGGCAATCCCACGGGGTGAATCGGAGGAGATGATCCGGTTGTGCTTTACCACAACGCAGGAAGCGGTTCCGTTTTGAATTCGGGTAATGGCAATTTGCGCGGCGTCGCAGGCTGGAAAAGTCGGACGGATGCGGCGAACAAGAGTTGGAATCAGAATCAGCTGAATCACAATGCCGGGAAGACCGGTGGCAACTGCACCGACAACGGAAATGCTTCCAAGCTGTGTGCCCGAAAGCAGAAGAATGCAGCAGGCGATGCCGTAAGCTACACGCCCCAGAATCATAGATGAAAGCAGAACGATATATAAAGAAGCATAGCTTTGGTTGCATCGGGACATGCGGTAGAATAATCCGCTTGTAAGACCATAAACCGAAAGCTCACAAGTCATAATCAGCGCCATGGGAAAAAGGGAGGGCATTCCTGTGAGTATGCTGTTTAAAATGGGGAGCAGCAAACCGCAAAGAAACCCCATCACATGGCCGCAGAAGAATCCGCATAACAGCACGGGAATATGCATGGGGAGCAAGATGTTACCCGACATGCCGAAGCCGTGCGCCGTCACAAGGGGAAGGATGATACCCAAAGCGAGAAAAAAGCCTGCCAGTGTTATTTTTTTGGAATATGCAGTATTCAAAGAGAAAAACCTCCTGTTTTTTCGGTTGCTCTTTCATTATAACACATGAATCGGAAGAAGCAAAGAAAATTGCTGTAAAAACAAAAAATTCTTGCTGATTTTTTTAATATATGCTACAATAAAAGAAAAAAGAAAGGATATCCGGCTATGATTACACATCCCTTTCCGCCGCTTTATGATGCGGAATCCAAGGTTTTAATATTGGGAAGTTTTCCTTCTGTGAAATCCCGGGAACAGATGTTTTTCTACGGGCATCCGCAAAATCGGTTCTGGAAAGTGGTGGCAGGTGTGTTTGAAGACGCGGTGCCGCAGACCATAGAAGAAAAGCAGGCTTTTCTGCACAGACATCATATCGCACTTTGGGATGTGATTGCCTCCTGCGATATCAAGGGAAGCGCCGACAGCACCATACAGAATGTGACGGCGAATGATCTGAACGTCATTTTAGAGAATGCCGATATCCGTCAGGTTTTCGTCAACGGAAAAACCGCAGAGAAATACTATATCAAATACACGGAAAAGCAAACGGACAGAAAAGCAATCTGCCTTCCCTCCACATCTCCTGCCAACGCGGCATGGTCAATGGAAAAGCTGGTGGATGCGTGGCGCGTGATAAAAGAATTATGAAATTCATAGAAAAAATCCCTCGGGCATCCGAGGGATTTTTGTTTGTCATCGGTCTGCAAAGTTGGCAGAAGAATAATCCTTATGTTTAGATCAGCTTTTCCGCTTCTTTTATGGCATCAACCACCTGTTTTGCGCAGGCATCGATTCCGGCATCGGTCAGGTGAATTTTATCGTCCTTGCGGATAAAGGAATCAATATCGGAAGAAACAAGACTGAATAAATCGTTTATCAGAATGCCCATATCCTGCAGGATGGGGACTAAAATATCGTTATAATGCTTGATTCTTTCATTTTTGAGGTCTGCATTATCCGAGGTAACGGGCGTTGTTGTAGCAAAAATCACAACTTTTGCCTGCTGTGTTAAGAGCTTGGCGATTCGCACCATAGTGGAAACATATTCTTCTTCAGAGCTGAAAGCGCCGTCACCCAAATCGCAGACATCCCAAAGACCGTTGTTCCAGTGAATGATATCGCTTCCGGCCATCTTTTCTTTCCATTCGTGCAGAACGCCGCGCAGAGTGTATTTTGCAAAGCGGCAGTTATCCTCGGGTTGAAATATGGTGTAATCTTCGCCTAAAAGCGCCGGCACCTTTGTGCCGTATCCTATTTGGCGGATGGAATCACCTAATAATGTTACTTTTGTCATAAAAAACTCTCCTTATTTCTGGTGTTGCCGGAAATCCTTCGGCAGAACATGATATATTTTTTTAAAGCTTTTGATAAAATTGCTGTGGTCGGGAAATCCGACGCTATCTGCAATTTCCGAAACGGTCATGTCGGTATTTAAAAGAAGCACCGAGGCGTTTTTGAGCCGCACCGACATCAGGTACTGTTTAGGACTTAAACCCGTCAGCTCCTTGAATTTGTGAGAAAGATAGCAGCTGCTGATATAAAACTGCTTTGCCAATTCGGCCATTTTCAGTGGCTCTTGAAAATGCTTGTCGATATAGCGCTGAACCTTTAAGATTTTGTCCTCCGTGGCAGAATGTGCCATGGAAAAATGGTCAGGATAATGCTTGCACAAAAGTGCCAAAAGCTCTGTGATGCAGGCAACAATCAAATCGTCGGCAAATTCCTCGTTGGTGTTGTAGCGGACGATATTCTGAAAAATCCGTCTCGCCGCGTCGCAAAAAGGCGTAGTGTCCAAAACGTGGGAAAAGCCTTGTGGATGGTTCTTAAGAAGCGACAAAAGGCGCGAGTGCCCCAGGTGCCTGTCCGCCGTTGAGACATCTAAGGTAACGCAATATCGTTTGTAGGTGCCGCCCGGATTCGTTACGGAGTGGTGCTCTAAGTTACTGATTAAAATCAGGTGGTTTCGGGAGGCGGTATAGTGCGCATCTCCTGCTGTGACCTGCACCTGCCCTTCTGTAACGAAAATCAGCTCATACTCGTTATGAAAATGGATTTCCTTCTGCAAAATCTCCGTTTCGCTGAAATATGCCGCAGTTGCAAGATTGGACATAGGCACACCACCTTTCACAAAAAGCAAATTTCACCGATTTTTCAGCAAGTTATATTCTTGTCATCTTTTTGTGGCTATGGTATGATTATAGCATCAGGAACATTTATTGTCAATCCTATTTTATCGTGGAGGGAAACCATTGAAGCACGAAACATTCCATTACGAAAATATAGAAGCCATAAAAGCAAAATTTAACGAAATCGGAGCATGTCCTCCCGTGGCAGAGAACATTGGCACGCTGTGGGATGAAGTATCCTTGGGCGCACATAGCCTGAAAAACCGTTTTGTGATTCAGCCCATGGAGGGATGCGACGGCACAAAAGCCGGTGCCCCGGACGAACTGACAAAACGGCGGTATCTGCGGTTTGCGGAAAGCGGCGCAGGCGTTATCTGGTTTGAAGCGGTTGCTATTGTGCACGAGGGCAGAGCCAATCCGAGACAGCTTTATTTATCATCGGAAACGGCGGAGGAATTTAAAAAGCTGATTGCCGAAATCAAGGAAACCGCCATCCAAAAACACGGCTTTGCACCGAAAATCATCATGCAGGCAACCCATTCGGGCAGACAGTCCAGACCGGACGATGCACCGAAGCCTGTGATTGCCTATCGGCATGCGCTATACGAGAAAACCCGACCGATTCCCGGGGACGAATGCATCGCTTCAGACGATGCGCTGAAAGCTTTGGAGGAAAAGTTTGCAGAAGCAACGGTTTTGGCGCAGGAGGTCGGCTTTGACGGCATCGATGTAAAGTGCTGCCACGGATATCTCTTAAACGAACTGCTTTCGGCATACACACGACCGGGGCTGTATGGCGGTTCCTTTGAAAACCGCACAAGACTATTCCGAAACGGCGTAGACGCCGCATTTTCTGCGGCGAAAGGCGATTTTATTGTTACTTCCAGGCTAAATATATATGACGGTTTTCCCTATCCCTTCGGCTTCGGCGTGAAAGAGGGCGAGGGTAACACGCCGGACTTAACGGAAGGCATGAAACTGGTGGGTGAGCTTTATCAAAAGGGTATGCGGCTTTTAAACATCACCGCAGGAAACCCTTATGTGAACCCCCATGTGAACCGCCCTTACGATAGCGGGGGTTACATGCCGGAGGAGCATCCTTTAGAGGGAATTCTTCGCATGAGCAATTGCACAGAAACCGTGCAGAAGGCATATCCCGATATGGTGATTGTGGGCTCGGCATTTTCCTATCTTCGCCAGTTTGCACCGCACTTTGCGGCAGGCGCAATCGAAAACGGCAATTGCACGCTGGCAGGCTTCGGACGACAAAGCTTTGCCTATCCGCAGTTTATTGAGGATTTAAAGAAAAACGGAGAAATGAACCCGAAAAAATGCTGTGTTTCCTGCAGCAGCTGTTCCAAAATGATGCGGATGGGAACGGTGGCTGGATGCATGGTGAAGGATCAGGAAGTATATCTGCCTCTGTATCGTGAGGCGGTGGCAAAGCAGGAAAGGGGGAATGTATGATGCAAACGGCAATTGTAACGGGCGTAACCGGCGGCATCGGCAATGAAACGGCAAAACTGTTTTTAGAAAAAGGCTGGCGCGTTGTGGGCGTGGGCAGGTCGGACATCTCCAAAGCAGAAAACCTGACGGCGTTCGGTGAAAGATTTCTCTATGTGCAGGGCGATGTTTCGGTAAGCGACACGAAGGACAGAGCCATACAGGCGGCGCTTGATGGCGGTAACACCATTTCGGCTCTTATAAATGTTGCAGGCGTGGCACCCAAGGTGCGTGCAGACCTTTTGGAGATGACAGAGGAAAGCTACGACTATGTGATGGACATCAACGCCAAAGGCACCTTCTTTTTCACCCAGACGGTGGCAAAGGAAATGATAAAAGCGGCGGACAAAGAAAAAAGCTTTAACGGCGCTATTGTGAATATAGCATCTATATCTTCTTATACCAGCTCCGTAAACCGCGGCGAATACTGCATCTCCAAAGCAGGCATCTCCATGATGACACAACTTTTTGCAGACCGCTTGGCAGAATATCATATCACCGTAAACGAAATCCGTCCCGGCGTGATTCAAACCAATATGACGGCAGGCGTGACGGAAAAATACGATAAACTGATAGAAGAGGGAACATTTCCCATTGCCCGTTGGGGCACGCCTTCGGACGTGGCAAAGGCAGTGTTCCTCTTTGCAGACGGAACTTTATCCTACACCACGGGCGAAGCGCTTTCCGTAGACGGAGGCTTCTGCATCCGTCGCCTGTAAAGGAGGTGTGATATGGAAATATTCAGCACAGAGGTTTTGATTGTGGGAAGCGGATGTGCAGGCTTAAACGCCGCAGACACCCTGTTTGATTTGGGGAAAACCGATATTCTTCTGGTAACGGAAGGCATGAACATGGGAACCTCGCGGAATACGGGGAGCGACAAGCAGACCTATTATAAGCTTTCTTTAGCTTCGGGGGAGCCGGACTCGGTTTCGGAACTGGCAAAAACCTTCTTTTCCGGCGGCGGTGTAAACGGCGATACGGCGCTGGTTGATGCGGCGTGCTCTGTGCGCGCATTTATGAAGCTGGTGAATCTGGGTGTTCCCTTTCCCACCAACCGATACGGCGAGTTTGTGGGATATCAGACGGATCATGACACGAAAAAGCGCGCCACCTCGGCAGGACCGCTGACTTCCGGATATATGACCGAGGCACTGGAAAAATCGGTGAAACGGAAAAACATCCCCATCAAAGATGAAACAGTTATTTTTAAGATTTTAACGCAAAACGGCGCCGTCATCGGGGCTTTGGGCTATGATAAAAAAGAGCAGAAAATCGTGCTCTTCCGTTGCCCGAACATCATTCTTGCCACGGGCGGTCATGCCATGATATATGAAAACAGCGTGTACCCCGAAAGCCAGACCGGTATGACCGGAATGGCGCTGGAGGCAGGCGCGGAAGGTGCAAATCTTTCTGAGTGGCAGTATGGTATTGCTTCCGTTGACTTTCGGTGGAACCTGTCCGGCACCTATCAGCAGGTGATGCCGCGGTACATTTCCGTGGACGAAAAGGGAAAAGAGCATGAGTTTCTGTCGGACTATTTTGAAAAACCCGAGGACGCAGTAAACTTCGTGTTCATGAAGGGCTATCAATGGCCTTTTGATTTTGAGAAGGTGAACGGCTCTTCTGTAATAGACCTGATTGTGTATCACGAAACCATGCACAAAGGGCGAACGGTTTATATGGATTTTACCAAGGAACCGTCGGCGTTAGAGCATGGCTTTGATACTTTGAGTGAGGAAGCATATACTTACCTTAAATCTTCCGATGCGCTTCTTAAAACGCCTATTGCGCGGCTTGAGAAAATGAACCCTAAAGCGATAGAATTATATCAAAGTCACGGCATTGATTTAAAAAAGGATTTGCTGAAAATTTCCGTGTGCGCCCAGCACACCAACGGCGGTCTTGCGGTGGACGAAAACTATGAAACCACGGTATCCGGACTATATGCTGCAGGGGAAGTGGCAGGAACCTTTGGCGTGTATCGCCCTGGGGGCACAGCGCTGAACGCCACGCAAACGGGAAGCCTTCGGGCAGCAGAGCATATCGCGTTTTCGGTTTCTAAAAAAACGGTTTCGGACGATGTAATTTTGGATTGTGCGAACAAAGAAGTCGGTAAACTGTTCGGGGAAGCAGAATGGAATGTGGGCGAAGCAATGAAAAAATTTGCATCCGAAATGAGCCGTGTGGGCGCATTTTTAAGAGATGTTCCCGGCATGAAAAGGCTGAAAGAAATGAGCGAAAGCATGCTGAAAAGCTTTCCGCCGATTCCCGCGGGCAAGAAAGCTGTGGCAGGCATCAAGCTGCGGGATATGCTGATAACGCAGATTGCGGTATTAGACGCGATGGTAGCGGCGGCAGAGCATTTCGGCAGCCGCGGAGGTTCTTTGGTAACGGTTGGAAATCCCCCCATGGACAGCGCAAAACAGATTTTTGCGATGACAGAAAGTCAAAAATCCGCCTGCGAAAATCAGGTGATATACACGGCGTACCAAAACGGGACGGCAAACAGCAGATTTTGCGACGTTCGCCCCATTCCCGAGGAAAACAACTGGTTTGAAACCGTGTGGAACGCATATATGAAAAAACGGAATGTATAAAACAAAAGGAGAAGATGATTATGGCAAAGAAAATGAAATTAGGTGTGATCGGTTGTGGCGGTATGGCAACCAATATCCATGTTCCCAGCATTATGGAAATTGAAAACTGCAAGATTGTTGCAGTTTGTGACCTGTACGAAGAAAAGGCAAAGGCGTTGGCGTCCAAATATAATATCCCTAAAACGTACGCCTTGCATCACGAAATGATTGAAAAAGAAGAAATGGACGGCGTAGTGATTTTAGTAAACCCCGAACGTACCTACTGGGTGGCGGATATGTGCCTTAAGGCAGGGCTTCATGTTATGATGGAAAAGCCTGCCGGCATCAACTCCTATCAGGCGCACTCTCTGGAAAGAACGGCAAAGGAAATGGGCAAAATCGCCGCTGTTGCCATGAACAGAAGACATATCCCGTTGGTAAGAGAAGTGTTAAAGCGCGTAAAAGCGGCAACGGAAATCACGCAGATCGACAGCCGTTTCATGAAATTTTCCAATATCCACAAGGATTGGCACTACACCAGCGCATATAACTGCGACATCATCCACGCGCTGGATTTGCTCCGTTATGCGGCAGGCTCCGAGCCGAAAGACGCGGCAACAGTTGTGCAACAGTTCGATTCTCCCGTTGACAACGCATGGACCAGTGTTATCCGCTTTGAAAACGGCATCACAGGCACACTTCGTGCAAACTACCGTTGCGCAGGCAGATTCCATGATTTAGAAATTCAGGGTCCCCGTGCAAGTGCGTTTATCAATTTAGGTCTGGGGGATATTACCTGCAATGCAAAAATTTATTACGGGGATGGAAACTCCATGTACTCTGCGGCTTCTACCGGTGTGGAAGAAACCAGAGTGGAATTCCTGGATGGTATAGAACTCGCCGGAGGAAGAACGGAATATTCTCACTACTATGGATATAAAGCGGAAAATGTTGACTTTGTCAACTGTGTACTGGAAGGCAAAACTCCGATTTGCACCATTGAAGATGCGGCAAAATCCATGGATATGGCAGAGCTTCTGCTGGAAAAGAGAATTTAAACAGCAAAAAATCTGTATAGGAAAAGGGGAGACGCGTGGTGATACAAAAAGGCTTGGTATCTGTAACCTTTCGGAATCTTTCGCCGGAGGAAGTTATAGCGGTAGCAAAAAAAGCAGAGTTTTCCGCCATCGAATGGGGCGGAGATGTGCATGTGCCGGCAGGAGATATTGAAAAAGCAAAAGAAGTGCGGAAGCTGACAGAGAGTGCCGGTCTTTCTGTTTCATCATATGGCTCTTATTTCCGTGCAGGCGATAACGAAAATGCGAAAGAAGCCTTTGCGCCAATTTTACAAACGGCGGTGGCGTTGGGTGCACCGGTCATTCGCATATGGGCAGGCAGTAAATGGTCTTGGAAAGCGGATGAAGCATATAAAAAAAAGGTGGTTTCCGATACGCAGATTGCGTGCGATATAGCAAAGGAATACGGCATAGATATTGCCTATGAATATCACGGCTGGTCGCTGACGGACAACCGTTTCTCTGCGCTAGATACGGTGAACAACGTAGACCGAGAAAACATGTATCTGTACTGGCAACCGAATTTTACCTTAAGCGAAGAGGAAAACGTGCTTGCCCTTCGGGCGGTTCTGTCATATCTTAAGCATGTGCATTGCTTTTACTGGGACGCCGATGAAGCAAAATTTCCGCTGGAAGAGGGCAGAGGCATCTGGACGCGGTTTGCTGAAGTTTTAAAAGCGGACGAAAAGGACCGTGCCGTGATGCTGGAATTTGTAAAAGATGGAAAAGAAGAGCAGTGCATAGAGGATGCAAAGGTTCTGCTTGATTTATTTTAAAATGATTTGAGGCGGTATTCATATGAAATTTGTGGGACATACAATGGCAACGCCAAATCTTCCGGTTTCGGAGGCAATTGCGCTTTTTCGCTCCATCGGGCTGGACGGAATCGAAATCGTGGCGCAGGAGGGTGGCGCCTTTTCGATCAACGACCCCGAGGAAAAGGTCAAAGCCGTGGTAAAACAGGCAAAGGCTCTGCCTTGCGGCGTGGTTACCTTAACGCCTTATTACTGGGATATCAATAACATAGACCCCAAAATCGCGGAAGCAGAAATTGCAGGAATGAAAAAGTCTATTGATTTAGCGGCTTTTATGGGTGCGCAGTTTGTCCGTGCCTACGGTGGCAAGGAAGAAGCGGGCGGCACACGGGTGGAAAATTATAAAAATGCGGTGGAGGCTTTAAAAGAAATCGGCGCATATGCATCCAAAGCCAAGGTGACCGTTTTGGTGGAAAACCATCCCGGCACCGTGACCCGAACCGGCGAGGATACCTATCGGCTGATAAACGCCGTTGGTTCGGACAGCGTAAAAGCGCTGTATGACCCGGCAAACGTGCTGCACGATACCACCGAGGATTGGGAAAAAACCTACGAGGTGCAAAAGGATATCATCGGCTACGTGCATGTCAAGGACTTTTTTATGGTTGACAACGAGCGAAAAGCCTGCGTGGTGGGCAATGGTATTGTGCCCTGGGATAAGATTATGAAAAAGCTGTCGGGCTACGACGGATTTTTGTCCTTTGAATATGAAAAACGGTGGTATCCGGACCAGCTTCCCGATGCGGAAGTGGGCGTGAAAATGTGCGCGGATTATATCCGGTCTCTGATATAGGAGACGTTTTTAAAAATGGAAAAAATCATGCATAATATCTATCAGATTTCATAAAATATCGTTGGCAGGAAAAAGAAAGATTTATCCAAACTGACCTGAAAAAACCTGTTGACAAAATGCGGTTTTTTTGCTATAATAATTTGCGGAGACTCGGCTTTTGTGGAAAGTCTGTCAGGGAGAATGCGTCACCGACTGAAAGCGCGTTTGAGATGAGTAGTAAGCTTGGGAACACTCCGATTGCTTTTTAAAACAAAATAAAAAAGAGGATGCGCGCTTTTTGCGTATCAATGCGGGTGGCACCGCGGGTAATGTTTATTTTAAGTTTACTCGTCCCGGGAATATTATGTTTCGTAATATTCTTGGGACTTATTTTTTTGGGATATTTATAGGAGGGATACAATATGTACAGAACACATTTTTGTAACGACATCCGTGACGCACATATCGGGCAGACCGTTCAGCTTGCCGGCTGGGTGGATGTTATCCGTGACCACGGTGGCGTTATCTTTGTGGACATCCGCGACTATACGGGTGTGACACAGGTGGTTATCCACAATGAGGCACTTTTGGAAAATGTGAACCGTGAAACCGTTATTTCCGTCAGCGGTATTGTGGAAAAGAGAGACCCGGAAACCGTAAACGAAAAAATTGAAACAGGTAATGTTGAGCTGGTTGCAGATTCTTTGGACGTATTAGGCAAAAGCAAGAATATGCTCCCCTTTGAAGTGAGAGCATCCAGAACCAGTAAAGACGAGGTTCGTTTGAAATACCGTTATCTGGACCTTCGTAATCCCAAAAATCACGATAATCTGGTGATGCGTTCCAAAATCATCCGTCACCTGAGAAATAAAATGGAAGAAAAGAACTTCCTGGATATGCAGACACCGATTTTGACCGCATCTTCTCCCGAAGGCGCAAGAGACTTTCTGGTGCCCAGCCGTAAGCATCCCGGTAAGTTCTATGCGCTGCCTCAGGCACCCCAGCAGTTCAAACAGCTTCTGATGGTGTCGGGGTTTGACAGATACTTCCAGGTAGCACCTTGCTTCCGTGACGAGGATGCCCGTGCAGACCGTTCTCCCGGCGAATTCTATCAGCTGGACTTTGAAATGGCGTTTGCAACCCAGGAAGAAGTATTAGAGGTTTGTGAAGACGTAATCTACGATACTTTTAAAACCTTCTCCGATAAAAAAGTAACAGAAAAACCTTTCCGCCGTATCACATACGCGGAATCTATGATGAAATACGGTTCCGATAAGCCGGACCTTCGAAACCCCCTTATCATCTGTGACTTAACCGACTTTTTCGCAGGGGTGGACTTCCCGGCGTTTAAGGGCAGACCGGTTCGCGGTATCGTGGCAGACTGTCAGGGCAAATCCAAGAAATTCTTTGAGGATTCCTTAAAGTTTGCAACCTCTGCCGAGGTTGGTCTGGGCGGCTTAGGCTATATCACCTTAAAAGAGGGTGTGTTCGCAGGTCCTATTGCGAAATTCCTGTCCGACGCACAGAAAGAAGAAATCACGGCGTTAACCGGTGTGAAAGAGGGCGAAACCCTGTTCTTCATCTGTGACGATAAAAAGAACGACACCGAGAAAAAAGCAGGTCATATCCGTACCTGGCTGGCAAAACCCGAACAGTTGGATTTAATCCGCGATGATGCCTTTGAATTCTGCTTTGTTGTGGACTTCCCCATGTTTGAGGACGATGAAGAAACCGGTGAAACCATCTTCACCCACAACCCCTTCTCCATGCCGCAGGGCGGAATGGAAGCGCTTCTTACCAAGAACCCCAACGATGTGCTGGCTTATCAGTACGACCTGGTATGTAACGGTATTGAGCTTGCATCCGGTGCGGTTCGTAACCACGATATCGACATCATGAAAAAAGCATTTGAAATCGCAGGCTATGATGAAGAAGAATTAAAGAGCCGTTTCAATGCGTTATATACCGCATTCCAGTACGGTGCACCTCCCCATGCCGGCATGGCACCGGGTATTGACCGTATGGTAATGCTTTTGACCGACGAAGAAAAAATCTTGGATGTTATCGCATTCCCCTTAAACGGTAACGCACAGGATCTGCTCCTTGGTGCACCCAGTGAGGTTACCAATCAGCAGCTGGAGGATGTTCACCTGTTAGGCAGCGGCAGTGCATTGGCACAGCGCGCGCAGGCAACCGGCGGTGCATCCAAAGCGGCAAAGGGCAAGCGTTCCACCTTCTCTAACGCACAGCAGCTGAACCAGATTTCTTTAACCGATGAGGAAGAAGCTGTGGTAGAGGGTATCTTCAAGGCAATGAGCGAAAGCGAAGAAAAGCTCAAAGCAGTAGATACAGAGAATGTGGAAGAAATGGTACACGTTATGCCGATGACCAACGTTCTGCGTGAAGACGTGCGCAAGCAGCCGTTTACCAGAGATAGCCTTTTGGAAGGCGCTCCTGAACGCAGTGAGGACAGCTGGCAGGTACCCAGACTTGTAAAGTGAGGTGTGTGAAATGAAATATTATGCTGAAAAGCTGAGTGATAAAGGAACTATCGCGGTGGAAGATACCATTCTGATGAAGGATGTTGCATCTTGCGCAGGTTCCCGTATTCTGGAAGGGTTCAAGTCTCTCTTCAGCGCAGAAGCGGTTGTCCGCCTGCAGGAAAAGGGCTATGAAATCGCAGGGAAAACCCCCGTAGGCGAATTCGGTTTAGACTTAGTCGGCGAATTTTCCTACGGCGCTGAGCAGGAAGGTACCCTTTCCGGCGCGGCGGCATCTTTGGTAGCGCAGGGTGAAGCAGAAGCGGCTCTGGGCGTTGACATGAACGGTGCAACCAGAAGAGCGGCGGCACTTGCCGGCGTGGACTTCTTAAAACCCACCTACGGAACTGTTTCCCGTTACGGCATCATTTCCTGTGCCGCATCCGGCGAGCAGGTAGGTGTATACAGTAAAGACGCAGCAGGCGTTGCTAAAATCATGGGTGTGATTGCAGGCCACGATGATAAAGACGGCACAAGCCTGCCGGAAGCATCTTATGACTATGTAACCGATAAAGCTATCTCCGGCAAAAAGGTTGCCATCATCAGCGATTTGCTTAAAAAAGCAGACGATGATGTGAAAGAAAAGGTAAATGCCTATGCTGATGCACTTCGCGCAAACGGTGCTAAAGTGGAAGAAATCTCCTGCGACCTGTTTGAAGTGGCAAACACCGCTTGGCAGATTTTAATGTGTGCGGAAACCTGCAACAACGTTTCCCGTTACGACGGCGTGAAATACGGTCACCGCGCAGCTTCTTATAAAAATATTGACGAGCTGTATGTAAATTCCAGAACAGAGGGCTTTAACTTCTTAACAAAAGCCGTGATTCTGTACGGTTCGGATGTGTTATCCAAAAACAGATATAAAGATTGCTACGATAAGTCTTTGCGCGTTCGCCGCGTGGTGGCAGAGGGCATGAAAAAGCTTTTTGAAAGCTATGATGCCGTGCTGACTCCCGCCTGCGCAAAATCGGCTTACGAAGCATACGATATTCATGATGCATTCGGCAAAGTGTTCTCCGAGAGCGTGTTCACCGCAGCTGCAAACTTAATCGGTACACCGGCGCTCGTTTCCGGCGGCGTTCAGCTTCTGGGTAAGCACTTTGATGAAAGCACACTTTTAAGCCTTGCATATCGTGTGGAAAGGAAGGGTGAATGATTATGAAATACGAACTCGTCATCGGTCTGGAAACCCATGTGGAACTGGAAACCAACTCCAAGATTTTCTGTTCCTGCGGCGGTCACTCTGCCGCAAAAGAACCCAATGACTGCGTATGCCCTGCCTGCAGCGGTATGCCGGGGATGCTTCCCGTTATGAACAAGCATGTGGTGGAGCTTGCCGTAACAGCAGGCCTGATGCTGAACTGTAACATCAATCGCTACACCACCTTTGATAAGAAAAACTATTATTATCCCGATCTGCCCTGTGCATATCAGATTACCCAGCTGAACCACCCCATCTGTACCGACGGTGTGGTTACCATTAAAACATCCGAGGGTGCAAGAGATATCCGCATCAAGCAGATTCATATGGAAGAGGATGCAGGTAAGCTGGTGCACGGCGGAAGCTTCTCTTTTGTGGACTTTAACCGTACCAGCGTCCCGCTGATTGAAATCGTAACACAGCCCGACTTCCGCAGTGCAGAAGAGGTTGTAACGTATCTGAATAAATTAAAATCCATGTTCCGCTCCGGCGGCATTTCGGAATGTGAAGAAGGCGCAATGCGTTGCGACGTAAACATTTCCGTTCGTCCCGAGGGAAGTGAAGAATTCGGCGTTCGTACCGAAATCAAGAACATGAGCTCCTTTGACGCTATTGACCGCGCGATTCGCTACGAGGCACAGCGCCATATGGATGCGTTAGAATACGAAATCGAAGAACTGGTGCAGGAAACCAGAAGATTCGACGATGTCAGCGGTAAAACCTTTGCAATGCGTAACAAGGAAACCGAAGCGGACTACCGTTATTTCCCCGATGCAAACCTGATGCCTATCGTAATTGACGATGCTTGGCTGGAAAAAATCAAAGCAAACAAGCCCGTTGCAGTAGACGAAAAGGCGGAAGAATACAGAGAAGCAGGCATTTCCGAAAAAGAAATCGACATGCTTCTGGCAAGCCACAAAATCAGCAAGCTTTTAGACGATGTGGTAGCAAAAGGCTGCAACGCAAAAGACACCGCAACCTGGATATTAACCGACTGTGCAGGTATCCTGCGTAAAGAAGGTAAAACCCTGGGTGAGCTGGAGGTTACGGCGGACAGCTTAGCGGCTTTGATACAGATGGTAGACGGCGGCAAAATCAACCGCAGTGCGGCAAGAAAAGTGCTGATTGCCATGATTATTGACGGCGCAGATCCCGTGGCATACTGTAAGGAAAACGGTCTGGACAGACAGGTGGATTCTTCCATGATTGAAGGCATCATTGATGCGGTTATCGCCGGAAATCCCCAGGCTGTGGAAGACTATAAAAACGGTAAAACCAAGGCTGTTCAGGCTCTGTTCGGTGCTTGTATGAAACAGCTTAAAGGTGCAGGTGACCCTGCGGTTATCAAAGAAATTTTAGAACAGAAATTAAAGTAAGAAAAAACAAAACAGCGAAGGTATAGCGTTACCTTCGCTGTTTGATTATGGATGAGGTAACATGAAAAAAATTCTGCTGATTATGGTGGGCGGCACTATCTGTACCGCCCTGAACGAAAAAGGAACGCTTTCGGTTTCTGCGGATGCCGGCGCGCTGATAACAGAAAATTTCTATGCGTCCGATTCCCCTTATGCCGGAAGTGTTACATTTGATATAACAGAAAACCTCGGCATCTTAAGCGAAAATATGACGGTGGACAACTGGAACCGTATGATAGCTTTGTACCGGGATTCCATCGGAAAAGACAGCTATAACGGCGTGATTTTTGCCCACGGAACAGATACGCTTGCTTATTCTGCCGCTTTGTTTGCACAGCTTTTGAGTGACACCGATATTCCTGTGTTCTTCGTGTCCAGCAACGCGCGGCTCACATCGCCCCGTGCCAACGGAAATGAGAACTTCCGTGCGGCGGTGGAATGTATCGCAAGAGGGATTGTGCCGAATGTATATGCGGTATACCGGAATATTTCGGACGTAAGAATGTATTTGCATCCGGCATCGAGACTGATGCAGTGCGGAAATTATTCGGAGGATTTTTATAGTTTTGGCGCGATGGATATAACAAATATTAATGATGAAAATAGCGCGGAATATTTTGAAATGCTTCGGAAAAGCTATCCGCCTGAAAAACGCAAACCGGGCTTTGATTTCAGCAAACTGCCGCCACTTTGCGACCATGTTCTGATGCTGATGCCCTATGTGGGACTGCGGTATGATGTGATAGACTACAGCAAGTTTTCTGCGGTACTTCACGGCACCTACCATTCCGGAACGGCTTGTGCCGAGGCGGAAAATGAAAGACATATGCTTTTGTCCATGCTGGATGCCTGCGGAAAAGAGAAGGCAGATGTGTATTTTGCTCCGTCGAAGCCGGAGGGGGAAATTTATGATACGGTACGGGTGATTGCATCCCACGGTGAGGGAAACGAAAAAATTCGGTTT
The DNA here is from genome assembly GCA_017396465.1 of Clostridia bacterium. Lineage (GTDB taxonomy): Bacteria > Bacillota > Clostridia > UBA1381 > UBA9506 > Congzhengia. The sequence goes on from JAFQLU010000131.1 coordinate 60,860, forward strand.
CTTTACGGTTATACCAATGAAACGGCGTATGCAAAGCTTCTTCTGGCGTATTCTGTGATGAGTGAGGAAGAAAGAGAAGAATTTATCCGTACAGAACGGAATTTTGAAAAAATTGATGCGTAAAAAGGATGATAATAATGACAGTAAAACTGTATGACAAAGATGCATATATCAAAGAATTTACCGCCACAGTTCTGTCCTGCGAGGAGACTGATGGCGCATATCAGGTCGTGTTGGACGAAACGGCGTTTTTCCCCGAAGGAGGCGGTCAGCCGGCAGATACCGGAACGCTGGGTGAGGTAAATGTTAAAGATGTGCAGGAGGAAAAGGGCATCATCGTTCATATAACCGACGGCGCTTTGCCTGTGGGGGAAAAGGTTTCAGGAAAGCTCAATTGGGACATACGTTATTCACGCATGCAGAGTCACGCCGGAGAGCATATCGTTGCAGGAACGGTGCATACCATGTTTGGCTACGATAATGTGGGCTTTCATTTGAACGACAGCTTTATGACCGTGGATGTGAGCGGTCCTTTAACCAAAGAGGATATCGGCAGAATCGAGCTTGCGGCAAACAAAGCCATTTATCAGAACAACGCCATCACCGTAACATTCCCCTCAACGGAGGAAGTGGCGGCGTTAGAGTATCGCAGTAAGCTGGACATCACCGAGGGGCTGCGCATTGTGACCATCGAAAATGTGGATTGCTGTGCTTGTTGCGCACCGCATCCCAAAAGCACGGGAGAAATTGGCGCGATAAAAATTTTAGACTTCTATCCCAACAAAGGCGGAACCCGAATGGAAATGGTGGCAGGTTTGAATGCATATCTGGACTATAAAAAACTGCACGAAGCCAATAAAACATTGATGAAGCTGCTCTCTGCCGCAAGAGATGAAGTGGCGGAAACCGTAGAAAAGTTAAACGAGCAACTGCAACAACTCAGAGGCGAAAATCAAAGACTTTCCAAGGAACTGGCACTTTCCGCCATGGCACCGGTTGCGGTAGGTGATTCTGCCTATGTGATTTCGGAAGGCTTATCTTATGACGAGTTGCGCCATTGCTCCAATAGCTTAACGGAGCAGGGCTTCAAAAACTGCATTCTTTTGTCTCGCTCGGAGGAATCAAGCTATATCTATGTGGTAAGCAGTAGTGAAAACGAGGCAAAGGAAAAGGTTTCCGCGCTGAACGAAGCATTTTCCGGCAAAGGCGGCGGAAAACCCAATTACGCCCAGGGGAAAATCACGGTAGAAGATGTGGATGCCGCGAAAAGCTTATTGGAAAAATTGTTGCAATAAAGGATGTAATCACAAAAGCTCGTAGGGAAGATATTTTCTCCCTACGAGCTTTCTTTATTCATTTTCATGGGCGAGATGCCGTACTTTTTTCGGAAAGCACGGCTGAAATATAAGGGATCTGTATATCCCACCGATGCGGCAACCTCGGTGATGGTTTCAAAATCACCGTTATCAATCAGCGCCTTGGCATGGGAAATTCGCTTGCTGATGATATATTTCTGCGGCGTTTGTGCAAACTTTGCCACAAAGATTTTGCGGAAATATGTGTCGGAAATGCCGCACAAAAGGTGAAGATGGTCTGTTTTTAAATGACTGTCGAATATATGATCCCGCAAATATTGCACCGCAGGCGCAATCAGCTGAAATTTCTGCTTTGCGGCGTAGTCTGTGTTTTCCAGGTTGGAAATGTGGGAAATTAAGCTATAAAACATGGCATAGCATTTGTATTTATCCGATGGATGCTCCAGCTTCCACAGGTCTGCAAAATGAGAAAAAAAGTCTCTTGCCTCGGGAAAATTTTCCATAGAATAAACTGTCGGCTCGGGGTGATGGATATCTGCTTCAAACATGATGGCGCAAAAACGGCAATCTGATTCCGGGACGGATATAAAGTCATAGGAGGAACCGCAGGGAAGAAAAATCATTTCATTTTCCCGCACGGTGAGGTGCTTGTTCTGAAAATAAAAGGTACCGGCACCCATGGGGCGATAAACGAAACTGTGATTTTTTTTGAACTCCACATGGGACTGTTTTTTAGAAGCACCGGTGGAGGTGGAAAGCAGTTTTAAATTTTCCATATTTTCAAACATGGTATCTTCCTCGTTTTTCTGTGATGTCAAGTTGATTCTATCACATCCTGATAGGAAAATCAATACAGTTTCACATATTTGTTCTGAAAAATCCATGTTGTTCGGTTTATTCTATTTACTCTTTCCGGATTTTTGTTATAATGAATGAGAAACGGGAGGCGACGGTATGAGGATGAAAATGAAAAACGTGGATATGGTAAACGGGCCGCTTTTTGTAAGCATCTGGCGGTTCACGGTTCCCTTTATGCTGACGGGGCTACTGCAGATTTTTTATAACGCGGCAGATGTTATGGTTGTTGGCAGATACGCAGGGCAGGAGGCGCTTGCTGGCGTAGGAACAACGGGCTCTTTATCCACGCTGATTTTAAATTTTATCATCGGTTTGTCGGTGGGTGTCAGTGTAACGCTGGGACAGGCGTTGGGAGCAAAAGATTATGACGGCGCAGAAAAAATTGTGCACACGGCGATGGTGCTGTGCTTTTTAGGCGGTGCTGTGGTGTCGGCAGTCGGTATTATATTTGCAAGACCGCTGCTTTCCCTGATTGATGTGCCGGAGGACGTGATGCCTCAGGCAAAAATATATATGCAGATTATCTTTGCAGGTAAAATCCCGGCACTTGTGTATAATTTTGGTTCTGCCGTTCTGCGTGCCAAGGGAGACACGAAACGCCCGCTTTATATTGTTACTATATCCGGCATCATCAATGTGGTCCTGAATATGTTCTTTGTTATCAAGCTGGGCATGAAGGCAGACGGCGTGGGGCTTGCAACGGTGATTTCCCAGGTGTTCACGGCAGTTGCCATTTTGTACTGCCTGCGCACGGAGGAAGGCCATACACGGCTGTACTTCAAGAAAATCCGTTTATATAAAAAAGAAGCACTGCGCATTGTGAAAATCGGCTTGCCCTCCGGCGTACAGAGCATGGTTTTTTCATTGGCGAACGTTATCATTCAGTCCGGTGTGAACTCCTTCGGCTCTTCCGCCACCATTGCAGGCAACTCTGCGGCAACCAGCGTGGGCGGCTTCTACTATGTGGCGCTGAACAGTCTTTCCCAGACGACGGTGGCGTTTGTCAGCAGTAATACGGGGGCAAAACGGTTTGACAGAGTGCGCAAAATTGTGCGGTACAGCATGATTGACGTAGCAATCGTGTGGGCGGCGGAGGTTTTGGTTACCTTGCTTTTTGCAAAACACCTTGTGGGGCTTTATGTTCCCGGAAACGAAGCGGCGCTTCAGATCGGCGTGAGCCGTCATATGATTATCGGCTGCAGCTACGGGCTTTGCGGTATCATGGAGGTGGCGAGCGGTGCCATCCGCGGCATGGGAAAATCGTTTTTGACGATGATGGTGGCAATCGCCGGCGTTTGCGGTATCCGTATTGTTTGGGTGCTGTTCATCTTCCCCTTAATCGGTACTTATCCGTCTTTAGTTATATCTATGCCTCTTTCCTGGATTGTAACTTCGCTTTTGCAGTATGCGATGTATCTGTATGTGTTTCAAAAAGAGAAAAAGGCAGAAATGGTATCTGTGTAACAATACAGCGGAGTTGTTTTTTTTAGAAAAACACTCCGCTTTTTCTTGTGTTTTAACGAAAAATCATGTATAATTAAAATGGAAAATTACGTTAAGAAGAGAGTGTTTACAATGCAAAAAGCACATGATTATACCATTATGCCTTTGGATGAACGGTATTTAGAAGAAATATGCCAGGACATCAAAGAGCAGTATGAAAAAGGGATTGCAAATCTTGCCCTTTTTAAAATGACATTGGTTCCGGAAGGTATGCCGCCGAAACCGAAAGCGGAAGAATTTTGCGGCATTTATGATTTGTTCCGTGATCGCCTTGCAGAAATGGGATTAGAGTGCGGTATCCTTGTGCAGGAAACCATCGGACACGGGTATGCGCTCAACGAGCCGTCGTCTTTTCAGAAATATGTTGGAAGAACCGATGGAGAAGAAAAAACGAAATGTTGTCCCTATGACGAAAATCTCAGACAACATTTTCACGATGTGATGAAAACCATTGCGTCTCATAAGCCGAAAGCCATTATGGTGGACGATGATTTTCGTTTGTTGTTCTTCTATGGCAGAGGTTGCACGTGTCCCCTTCATATGAAACGGCTTTCGGAGCTTTGCGGAAGAGAAGTGACAAGAGAAGAACTCAATGAACGTATCGAAAAATACGGGGAAAGTGATCCTGTTGTGCAAACATATCTGGAAACACAGAAAGAAGCATTAATCGGTGCGGCAAAAGCAATGAGAGCCGGTATAGACAGCGTGGATGCAACCATCCCTGTATCTTATTGCACCACCGGAAGCGCCTGTGAGTTTGCGCCGGACATCGCAAGAGAGCTGGCGGGAAAAGGAAATCCCACTACCGTAAGATCCTTTGTGGGAATATACAGCCCGAAAGGCGCGAAGGAATTTACTTCTCCCATGTACTGTATTGCACAGCAGATGGCACTTATGAAAGATAAGGTAGATCAGATTATTGCCGAAGGAGATACGTGTCCGCATAACAGATATGGCCTGAGTGCAAGACATATGCACTCGTTCCGTGTGGGAGCAATTTTAGAGGGAACCTCCGGCTCCAAGCAATGGATTACAAAGCTGGACAATGTGGAAATGAAAACGGGAAAAGCATACAGAAAAATTCTGTCGGAATATAATGGCTTCTATCAAACACTTTCTGAAATTGTATCAGAAATGACACCGATCGGCTGCTGTATTCCTGTTCTGGAAAAACCCTATTACGGATTGGACGTTGAGGAATGGGACAAGCGCTATGATGGTTGGGCACGCTGCGTCTTGGAAAGACTGGGACTGCCTTTGTATTTTTCTAAAAATCCCGGAAATGCTGTTTTTCTGGAGGGAGATATCGATAAGCACTTTAGCGATGAACAGATAAAAGACATATTGTCCGGAACGGTCCTGATGGCATCCGATACGGCAGAACGCCTCTGTAGCCGCGGATTTTCAGAATATATCGGTGTTTCTGTGTCGGAATATACGGGAAGCACTATCAAAGGGGAAGAAATCGTTAAGACAGGAAATGTTTGTCCAAAGCAAAAAAACATAAAAAAGCTAACTCCGCTGGATGAAAAGGGGGTTATCGGATCCTGGGCGTATCACAGTTGTGACGGAAGAAACCGTGAAAAGCTGTTTCCCGGAACTGTGACATATCAGAACAGCGCAGGCGGTACTGTGACCACGTTTGCAGGTACGCCCGTTGCAGAATATTATTATACGGAAGGATTCTCTTTCCTGAATGCAACGAGAAAACAACAACTGATTGACCTGCTGAAATCGACGGATCATTTACCGGTATTTTATCCCGGTGATATGGAAATATATCTTCGGGCAGGGAAGCTTTCGGACGGTACGCTGGCAACGGTATGGTTTAACTTGTCCTTTGACCCGATGGAGGAAGCAGAACTGGTTCTGGAAAAAGATGCAAAAGAGATTTTAAGATTGATGCCGAACGGAACATTTGAGCCTTGCGCTTTCCGTAAAGAAGGGGACACGACGGTTGTGGATATTTGCATTGAACCGATGTTACCGGTGGTATTGATTGTGAAATAATTATAACATGAAAGAAGAAACACAGCGTTTTATATAATGTGTTTGATAGGTATGGTGTTTTGATAAAAAAGGGCGTATCGCAAAATTGCGATACGCCCATATGTTATGCAAAGATTTTTCTGCTTGTGCCTTTTGGCAAGCGAATGGTCCAGGCTTGCAGGCGGGAACGGTCAGAAATGTATTGATCTTTAAAATCTTCTGCGTGTACCCAGGAGCCCACTAAATTCTGGTCGCGGAGTCTGGGGAATTGGTTCAAATCTATCTGCCATTTATCCGGGACAACGGTGGCAGATTCTTTGCCGCATACAATTTGCATTGCTGCACGAAGCCAATCAGCAGGACCAAGTTTTTTGTCACCTACGGTGATTCCTGCAGGCAGGAATGCACCGTCTTTTATTTGGTTTGCGCTTTCTTTCATTTCTTCTGCCGTAACGGTTACGGGTTGGGAAATCGCAAAAGGCGTATCCAAAAAGCCGTACACTTTTTCGCATGTGTGCGCTTCTTTTCCCATCAGAAAATCACGGCATGCCAGCATCATATCGGAAAGCGAGAAAGAATCCGGCACGGTCACCGGGAAGAACTCCTCGGCAAGTGCTTTTTGCAGCATCGGCATATCCGAAGGACGAATCACACGGTTTTCTCCTGCGTATTCTTTTGCGATATCTTCATAAGTTACAATTTCAAAACGGGGATCTTCTATCAATTTTTCAATGAAGAAACGGAAATTATCCATAAATTCTTCTGTGGTTTCGGCAGGAAGGGGTGTGCTTAAAATCCATTCACCCTCGATGTTTTTACGGTAAAAATTCAATAGATCGCAAAATTCTACCACAGCATTTTTCTGGGGATGATGGTAGGCAATGTAGGTATCAAAATTTGCCATTTCTTCGATTTTTTCTAAAATCTGTTCTTTGTCCCAGTTCAAGAAGCAGTCCATGCTGAAATTATATTCCATACAGAGAATGTTGGAGCAGGAAACCGGTCTGCCGTGTTCTGCATCATACAGAAAATCGCCGTCGTAAATGGGAATTCCCATATCGGCATACCCGTATCTTGCCACGTAGGAAACAGAATCTCCGGGGGGACAAGCAGCATAGAATGCATCGTTTCCGAGAATGTCTTGTATGATGGTAAGTGCCTCATCCTCGTTTTGACGGAATTGGCGCAATGCTTCGTCAAAATCCTCGATATCCGTGTATTCGCAGATGGTGGGGTGGTAAGAATGTCTTAAAGAGTGGGTTTCGGTTTCGTGATATTTGAGTGCTTCCAAAACATCGGTTCTTTCCCATTTTACCAAAGCTTGTGCCAACCATGCCACAATGTTATAGCATCCGCGGACACCCAGGCTCTGTAAAACCTGTGCGGTTCTTAATATTCCGTCTGCACCTAACGGATTTACATAATCCTCTGTGTCAAAACTGATAACGACTTTTGTCATACTGTCTCCTCCTGACGTGTGGTGATACCTTCATTATATCAGCGCAAAAATTAGAAAACAATTGAAAAAAAGATACATTTTTTTATGTTTTAGACACTTTTTTGTCAGGCGAAACAGCATACAGTAGGCAAAACACCTCGTTTGCAACAAAGCTGATGATACGGGAATGTTTTCAGCCAACGGCGGTGTCAGAGAGGATGGAGGAAAAGGGATGATTGGGAAAAACAGGTTTTTGAGAACCGATATGTTCCGGTGAAATTTTTATGGGATTTGTTGCCTTTTTTGCTTTACATGGTTTTAAAATTCTGCTATAATTTTCTTATCAACATGTATGTAGGTGAGAGATGATGCAGACAGTTTTTGAAAAAGCGAAAGCATTTATATATCGAAACGCACGACCTTTGGATTTGGCGCGGTTTCAGTATCATTTCGAAAACGGAAGTAAGGAAAGTGTGTTACAGGCATTGTCCTTTTATCAGAACGAAGACGGCGGTTGCGGTCATGCGGTGGAGGCGGATTGCTGGAATCCAAACTCTATTCCGCTTCATTCCAATACGGCGAGCGATATTCTTCGGGAAATCGGTTGGGAGGATAAATCCCATCCATTTGTGCAGGGCTTATTAAAATACTATGAAAGCGGCAAAGACTTTAACGGTCACACCTGGGCGATTACGGTGGAAAGCAACAACGATTATCCCCATGCACCCTGGTGGCACACGGAAAGTGAAAGCTCCTGCCACACCGACTATAACGGCACGGCGCAAATCGCCGGATTTCTGGTGCGGTACGCAGACGAGAATAGCGATGCGTTCCGGCTCGGCATCCGCGTTGCGAAAGAAGCTATTGCGGCTCTGTCTCCTGATGAGATTATGGATATGCACACCTGCACCTGCTACATCCGTATGCTGGAGCTGGTGGAGCAGGGGAAAGCAGAACATCTGATTCCGCATCAGGAATTGAAAGAGAAGCTCCTCGCATCCGTAAACAAGCTGATAGAACGGGATAAAACCAAGTGGAGTGCATATATGTGCAAGCCATCCCAGTTTATGATGTCAAGAGAAAGTATGTTCTATCCGGATAATCGGGAAATAGCGGAATATGAATGTGAATTTATCAAAAATACCCAGCTTCCCGACGGTTCCTGGGACATCCCCTGGAGCTGGAACAATTTTCCCGAGGAATGGGCGATTAGCAAAAACTGGTGGAAAGGAACCAATATTGTGCTGAATCTTTTATACTTAAAAGGGTTCGGGGCACTGGAATAAAGGAGAAAAATTATGCGAAATGAAAACAGATTTTTTACCGTATTTCCCTCGGTGGTAAAAGCGGGGGAAACTACGGAAATTACCATATCATCCATTCATGAAAAAGTGCAGCTGAAGGATGGAACATATAGCCTTAAGGTTGTACCCAAGGAAAAACGGGACTTGCCGAGAAATGCGGCGTTGAAGATTTTAGATAATACATTCCATATGCTGTCGGTTACGGCAAAGGATAACACCATCACCTTTTCCTATCCTTTTATGGACGAGCAGGAATACCGCCTGATTCTGATGGCGGAGGACGGCGCAAGGCTTTATGATTTTTCTGTTTACGCCTTAAAAGGGGATTTGTACGGCACCATGCCCTACCGTGGTGACTTACATATGCACACTGTTTGCTCCGATGGAAAAGGTACCATCGCACAGCTTATGACGGCATACAGAGAAATGGGGCTGGATTTTGTTTGCCTTACGGACCATCATAAGTATGCACCCTCGTTGGAAGCTATTAAAATGTTTCAGGATGTGGACTCGGGACTTACCATTTTCCCGGGGGAAGAGGTGCATAACGAGCACATGGGCTATGTGCATATTGTGAATTTCGGCGGAAGCTACAGCGTAAACGAAAAGCTGGAAGCAGATTATGAAGGTCTGTGCAAAAAACTCAAAAAAGAAGCGGAAGAGCTAAAGCTTCCCGAAGGTATCAACGCCTTTGATTATGCGCTTCGGAAATGGATTTGCGAGGAAATCCGCAAAAGCGGCGGAAAGGCGATTTACCCTCATCCTTACTGGACCGTGTGTGATGAATACCATGTGGAAACCGATTTTTCCATGTATACCTTAAAACAAGGGATGTACGACATTTTTGAATTGATCGGCGGATGCTCTGTGAACGAAAATCAGCTGCAGGAGGCAATGTGGCAGGAGCTTCGTCTGCAGGGGGTGGATATGCCCATTGTTGGCTCAACGGACACCCATGATTATCTGCCCGGAACATCTTTATTCGGTTTATACGGCACCCTGGTTTTCGCGAGAGATAATGAAATGATTCCTGACGCCATTCTGGACAGGCGTTCGGTTGCAATAGAAACCATCGCAGGGGAAACGCCGAGGGTTGCGGGCAGTTTCCGTCTGCTGAAATACGCGATTTACCTGATGGAGCATTTCTATCCGGTTTATGAAACATATACCCGTGATATCGGCGCGTTGATGCGTGCTTATGCGGAAAACGGTGGTTGCAAGGAAGCCATTGCTTTGCAGAATCAAAAAGCACAGATGTATAAAAAACAATTTTTCGGTATGATTCAGAAATAAGGGAGGAAAACAGAATGAGATATTTCTTTTTAAGATTTCCCGGTGGAAAAACAAAAGCAGTTACCTTAAGCTATGACGACGGTTGCAGGGATGACATCCGCATGGCGGACACAATCAGCAAATACGGCTTGAAGTGCACCTTCAATTTAACGGCAAATCCTGCCATGACCAAAGAGGAAATTCAGGAGCATATACTGGATAAAGGGCATGAAATCGCAGTACACGGTGCACAGCACCGTGCGGAAGGTCTGCAAAGACCTGCCGCAGGGATTAAGGACGTTTTGGATTGCCGTTTGTATCTGGAAAAAACCTTTGACCGCATTATTCGTGGTATGGCATACCCCGACAGCGGTATCACAAGGTTCGGAAACGGCACGTCTTATGAAACGGTAAAACAGTATTTATCGGATTTGGGTATAGTATATTCCCGTACACTGGCAGGGGACAATAACAAGTTTGAACTTCCCACCGACTGGCATGCGTGGATGCCAACGGCACATCATAAAAATCCGCAGATTATGGAATATATCAAAGAATTTGTGGAGCTGGATATTGACGGAAGCTACGGTGCAAGAAGATATCCCCGTCTGTTTTATATCTGGGGACACAGCTTTGAATTTGAACGGGACGAGAACTGGGAGTTGCTAGACGAAATCGCAGAAGCCATTTCCGGCAAAGAAGATACATGGTATGCCACAAACATGGAAATTTATGCGTATGTGGAGGCGTATCACGCACTGGTGTTCAGTGCGGACGAAACAAAGATTTATAATCCCACACTTCATGCAGTGTGGCTCAATATCGACGGGGTGACCTATACGGTAAAACCCGGTGAAACCATTATTGTTACGGAGGGATAACATATGAGAATTCAATTTTTGGGAACTGCGGCGGCAGAAGCACAGCCCGGGCTGTTTTGCGACTGTCCCACCTGTACCTACGCAAGAAAACACGGCGGAAAGGATATCCGCACCCGTTCGCAGTCTTTGGTGGACGATACGCTTTTAATCGATTTTTCGGCAGACACCATGGACCACTGTATTCGGTTTGGTATGAATCTGTCCACTATCTCTCATTGCCTGATTACCCATTCCCACGGCGACCATCTGTATCTTACGGATCTGGATATGCGGATGCCCGGTTTTTCCAACATGGGAGAGGACAAGCCCTTTCACTTATACGGCTCTGAAGGTGTGATGCAGGAGGTGCAGAAGCATCTGGAGAAAGTGAGCGAAAATGCGAAAACGTATATTCATTGTCATGTACTTCCTTTATATAAAACCGTGCCGGTGGGAGAGCATCTGGTAACGGCTTTAAAAGCGGTTCACGGTGGCAGAGAAGACTTTCGCTTTTATATGATTGAGAATCAAGAGGGCAAGCGCCTTCTGTATGCCCATGATACGGACTATTTCTGCGACGAGGTGTGGGAATATTTTGAGAAGACCAAGCCATATTTTCATTTTGTTTCGTTAGATTGCACCGAGGCAAATCTGCCCTGGATGCACTATACGGGACATATGAATTTAGAGAACACCGGGAAAGTGAAAGACCGTCTGATTGCCATGGGCTGTGCCGATGAAAAGACCGTTTTTTGCTGTAATCATTTTTCGCATAACGGTATTGATGTGCTTTATGATACTTTTTCAAAGCTCGCCGGAGAAAAGGGATTTTCCGTATCCTACGATGGCATGACGGCAGAATTTTAATATAGGAGATAGCAAATTTCATGTGGTTTGAAAACAGTAGTATATACCAGATTTACCCCTTCGGCTTTTGCGGTGCACCCCGGGAAAATGACGGTGTGGTTGTTCCGAGAATCTCAAAGGTTCTGGATTTTATTCCGCACATCAAAAAGCTGAACCTGGGGGCGGTTTATTTCTGCCCCGTATTTGAAAGCTCGGCGCATGGGTACGACACCAAGGATTTTACCAAAATCGATGTGCGCCTGGGAACCAACGAAGACTTTAAAAAGGTATGCGATGCGCTGCACGAAAACGGCATCTGCGTGCTGTTAGACGGTGTGTTTAACCATGTGGGCAGAGACTTCTTTGCTTTTCGCGATGTGAAAGAGCATAAATGGGATTCTCAATACCGCGACTGGTTCCATATCAGCTTTGACGGGAACAGTTGTTATGATGATGGTTTCTGGTACGAAGGCTGGGAAGGTCATTTTGAGCTGGTGAAGCTGAATTTGCAGAATCCGGATGTGAAGCAGTATCTGTTTGATTGTGTCGGCAGATGGATGGACGAGTTCGGCATCGACGGTCTTCGTCTGGATGTTGCTTATATGCTGGACCGTCAGTTTATGCGCGAGCTTCGCGGCTTCTGCACTTGGAAAAATCCGGACTTTTTCTTAGCCGGCGAAATGATTCACGGAAACTATAACGATATCGTAAACGGTGAAATGCTCCATAGCGCCACCAACTACGAATGCTTCAAGGGCTTGTATTCCTCTTTTAACAGCATGAACATGTTTGAAATTGCCCATTCCCTTCGCAATCGGTTCGGTAGCGAAGACTGGTGCATGTATCGGGGACTCAGGCTCATTAACTTTGCGGATAATCACGATGTAACAAGACTTGCGTCTGTGCTGACCGATAAAAATCAACTGATTCCGGCATACGGACTTCTGTTTTCCATGCCCGGCATCCCTTGCGTGTACTACGGAAGTGAATGGGGCATTGAGGGCAGAAAGGAAGATGGCGATTGGAATTTAAGACCGTTTGTTGACGCACCGATGGAAAACGAGCTGACCGCATTTATCGCAAAGGCGGCGGATGCGTACCGCACGAACAGAAGCCTTTCTATGGGTACCTTTGAGGTGTTGCACCTGACGAACCGTCAGTTTATTTTTGAGCGCAGATTTGAAAACGAACGCATCATCGTAATGGTAAACGCAGACGGATGTGAATATACGGCGCATTTTAACGCCAATGCAGGCTGCGGCACAGAGCTTCTTTCAGGCACGCATTACGACTTCGGCGGCGGAAGTGTGCTTCCTCCCTATTCTGTACAATATGTGAAAATGGCGTGATGAAAGGAAAAGACACCACTCGTTTTATTCTGTGAAAATGCAGATAAGTAACGGAGCTTTACCGTATTTTGTAATACGGTAGCTTGCCGATGGGGAAAGCTTTTGTAAAAAATTTTGGATATTGCCGAAATTCTGTCTTTTCATTCGTCAAAATTGACAAAATGCAGTTTTCCGCGTAAAAAAAGATTGATACTTGGAAGATTTTGTGGTATGATAAAAAAGTAAATTCTGCAGTGCTTTGGGCAAAACCAAACTATCGCTGTAAAAAAAGGAGTTTTGTTTTATGAAAAAGATGTATGAAGGAAAAACCAAAGACGTTTACAGCTTGGATAACGGCAACGTTATGCTGAAGTTTAAAGACGATTGCACCGGTAAAGACGGCGTGTTCGATCCCGGTGAAAACAGTGTTGGCCTGACAATCGAAGGTATCGGTAAGGCAAACCTGAGAACCTCTGTTTACTATTTTGATTTGCTCAAAGAAGCAGGCATCAAAACCCACTATGTTGGCGCAAATGTTGACGAAGCTACCATGGAAGTTCTGCCCGCAACCGTATTTGGTCACGGTCTTGAGGTTATCTGCCGCTTAGTTGCAACAGGCAGCTTTATCCGCAGATACGGCGAGTACATCGAAGACGGTACCGTTTTAGAAGGCGGTTATGTGGAATGCACATTCAAAAACGACGAAAAGGGCGATCCCTTAGTAACAGGCGAAGGCTTAGCGGCTTTAGGTGTTATGACTCCCGAAATGTTTGAAAGCATGAAAGAGCAGACCTTAAAAATCACCAAAATCGTTGCTGACGATTTAAAGACCATTGGTCTTGACCTGTGGGATATCAAATTTGAATTTGGTTACAACAACGGCGAAGTTATCTTGATCGACGAAATCGCTTCCGGGAACATGCGTGTTTATAAAGGCGATGCTATCGTTGACCCCGTTGAACTGACAAAACTGATTTTAAACAGATAAATCACAAAAAAGGCGTCTTCTTTTCAGAGGGCACTTTTTCTTTTTAAAAGGATTTTTTTTGATGTTTTGCACGAAAATTCCCCCTTTCTTTTATATGATTTCACGGAAAATTGAGGATGGGGAGAGTTTGTCAGGCATTTGGAAGATAAGCAATACAGGAGGAAAAATAATGGAAAGATATATTGTGGTAGATAATGTGTGCGGTTGGCCAAAACTGACGCTGATGGACGATGGTAGCATCAACTTGGATGTGCACAACAGACCGTATCACGGATCCTATGATGGTAGTGCGGAATGCTGGAAAAGTATTGACGGCGGTAAGATGTTTGAAAAAATAGGTGTGTCCGGTGCGGGCAGTATGGAAGAAGGTCCTTTTATCGATAAAGCTTGCGGTGTGGCGCATAACGGCGATTATATCGTAGCGGTGGAAAAACGGACAGAAAACGATGCCTATATTTTCCGATCGACAGATGGCGGGAAAACCTTCACAGAAACGGGGAAACTGGCTGTGGAGGGGGTAAAACCTATTCCGTACGGAAAAATTTTGCGCCTGGGTGAGAAAACCCTTGTGATGAGCTATTGGTATGTGATAGATAAAGAGAAAAAAACAACGGCAAAAGGCGTGCGGGAAGAACATATTCGCATCAGTCGGGATGACGGCTTTACTTGGGAAGAAGATTATCTGATCGATGAAGGAATCAATGAAACAGCCCTGTGGTTCTTTGATGACTCAGAAGGTATCGCTGTGGGCAGAGCTGATGAATTGGTGGAAGGAAATCAAAGACGAGGAGATGCCGGAAACGGAAATCGTTTATATCGTACAACAGACGGGGGCAAAACCTGGCAGTTTGAAGGTTGTCTTTTGGGACATCAGATGATTCCTGTCGATTTGCTCAAGCTGTCGGATGGTTCCCTTTTGATGACCTTCGGTTTTCGTTTTGCCAATATGGGTGGCGTGATGGCGTGTATCAGTAAGGACAAAGGTGAAACCTGGAGCGATCCAAATATTTTGGTGCATTATTCCGGAAATGACGGCGGGTATCCTTCTACGGTACAGTTGTCGGACGGCACGTTGGTTACGGCGTATTACTCGGACGGAAATGATTACCACACACGGTATCACGTGGGTGTCATTCGCTGGAAAACAGAGGAATTGATTGAAGCAGGATGGGTTGATCGCCCGGCAAAATTTTATTACGGAACGGACAAAGAGTACATTTTTGACCGCCGTATGAACGGATAAAACATAAACAAATTTTGGTGGATAAAAACACCATTTTGCACCGGTGCAAGTGGTGGAATTTTAAAAAAAATACCGTCAATAACGCCACCTCTTTTTTGCAATTTTTGCACAAAATTTACCGAAAAAAGATGCGTTAAAAAAAACTCCTTTTGCAACCTGCCGATTTTGGCGAAATTCCTTGACAGAAAGCGGTTTTCATGGTACAATAATATTGGAAAAACGGGGAAACTTTCCTTAGTTTATATCATAATCGAAAAGAGGGCGGTTTTTTGCAACTGACGGAACGTGGAGCACCACATGGGAGCAAAAAACAGAATAGATTTGTCGACCGTCTGGGCAGTCCTACTTCTTAAGCTTAAGGGGATAGGATTGTCTTTTTTCGTTTATTTACAGAAAAACAACATTGCAAGGAGGCAATTACAGTATGAAAAAAATCGGAATTATCATGGGTAGCGACAGCGATTTGCCTGTTGTATCCAAAGCGATGGACACATTAAAGGAATTCGGTGTGCCTTTTGAGGTGCATGTGTACTCTGCACACAGAACACCGGTAGAAGCAAAAGCTTTTTCGGAAAATGCAAGAGAAAACGGCTTTGGAGCCATCATTGCGGCGGCGGGCAAAGCGGCGCATTTAGCAGGCGCCATTGCGGCAAACACCACACTTCCTGTTATCGGTATTCCCGTAAAATCCTCCACATTGGACGGTTTGGATGCCCTTCTTTCCACCGTGCAGATGCCCGGCGGTATTCCGGTGGCAACCGTAGCAATAGACGGCGCACAGAATGCGGCCCTTCTTGCCATTCAGATTCTTGCGGTGGAAGATAAAGAGCTGGCTGCAAAGCTGGATGCATCCCGCGCAGAAAACACCAAAAAGGTTCTGGAAAAGAACGCGGCAATTGAAGCGCAGTATAACAACTAATTTTCACAAATACAAGGAGGTAACCGCAGTTGGGTGGTTTTTTTGGAACAGTAAGCAAGCGTGACGCCATTGCCGATGTGTATTTTGGTACCGATTATCATTCTCATCTGGGAACGCGTCGCGGCGGTATGGCGGCATACA
>JAFQLU010000132.1 GCA_017396465.1 Clostridia bacterium
GCTGCCATTACACCGAAAAAAGATTTCCAAAAGCTCATGCCATTCCTCCCACTAAAAAGTGCATGACCGAAGCCGCACACCAAAAAATGCAAAACTTCAATGCTACGACACATCTTTTCAGCATCATCTTATCACAATCGACAGGATTCTTCAATTCTGATTTCCCGGTCTTTGCTACAAACGGCACAAATGGTTTGAGTAAAATTTTACTCAAGGCTCATTCTTACCAACATCCGTTGACACTTTTTCTCTGTTGCGCGGGAAATGTTTTTTCAGAAGCCCCACAGAAATGCCCTAATATCAAGGAAAAAACAGCCTGTCTCAAATTGTTTTTCTACAATGTAGAAAATTTTCCCGAGAAAAAATTTCCCGCTGTAGAAAAGTCTCTACACTTTGATTGCCTCGAAATGTATACTATTTCCGTTTTTTAGAAATTGGCTTAACTTTTGAATGCGTCAGCAATACTTGTTATATGGCGTGAGGGCGTGTCATTTTCTGTTCTGATTATCGGTCTTTTGGGGGAAAGCACCCCCATTTTTCCGTCTTTGGCAAGACTTGTTGACACATTGGAGGTAAAGCGCGGCAGAGCTGCACTATTGCTGTTCTGCCACGCTTTATGCTCATTTTTACAACTCTATTGCCCCTTGTTGAAATTTTGGAACTATTGGCATTTGCCGTGAAAACCACTCAACTTTTACTGCCTTGCAAGGGCCATGTTGATAATTTAGGCAACGCGGTAGTTGAATGGAACAAACGAGGTCGGGCGCAGGTTTCGTTCGTTGGCTCGGTTTGGCTTCACTTGCACCAGATAGCGGGACATATCCGCTATGAGTTGTTCTCCGTTTGCGCCGGGCGTTGCCAGAAACTTTTTTACCAGATAGGTCGCCATTTTGATGTTGATTTTGTACTCACAGCCGCTATCGGTCTTGTGTTCAAGGGCAATGCCGTTGATGATTTTCCAGACGGCGGCGGAAGTGATGAAGTGTCCGTATATTTCTTGACGGGAGTAGTCCTCTTTCTTGCACTTCATTCGGCTGGCTCCGCAGTCATATTTGATATGCCGGAAGAAGATTTCCTCGCGCCAGCGTAAGCGGTATAGCTCCATGACTTCGGCGGCGCTGAACTCGTCACGGGAAAGTGAGGTCAAGAGCGTTTCCAGATCTCCGTTAGGCAGGTTGCCACGCACCACACGTAGGCGCATGACATAGGGGAGCGGGTATCCGAAGCGGGAGACATATGTTTTCGGACTATTCACCTTGCCGCGCTTGCTTCCTGTATTGACATAGATATGCCCCTTGTCCTTGCTTGCTTTGGATTGATTGTCGGTCAGGACAAACTGTATGTCTACATCAAGTTCTTTCATCGGTAAGGCCTGTAGCGGTTTCAGCGCGCCAACTCCTTGTTTGGTACGGAGAACGAAATCCATGCTTTTTTGCTGAAAATCCGCGATTAGAGGGTAGGAAGCATACAGCCTGTCACAGATAACGATACAGGGCGGAAAATCGTTCCATGCCACCATAAAAGCCGCGTCAGCGTGTTCGTTCTGCTTGCTGATAGGATGGAGTACCATATCCA
>JAFQLU010000133.1 GCA_017396465.1 Clostridia bacterium
CAAGAGAAACTTGGTTGTTTATCACCAATGGAGTATCACAAGAAAATGGCAGCATAAAAATATACACCCCACAAAAATGTGGGATGCATATCATAAAATTTTTTGTTATTTACACTGTCTACTTGACAGGGATGGGTTCATACACGGGGGGGATATTTATTCTTTTGCTCTGTACAAATTTTTCCGACACACTTTTTCTTTTTATATCATTGACAGACCCTGCCGTATTTGATATAATTATATAGGATTTTTTTTGAAAAACCAGCGCAAATGAAGTGCAATTGATATCATTATATTGTAGGTGAAGATATGTCATTCAGGATGAGAAACTATACTGAAAACGAGCTTTCTTATTTCCCTATATATTTTCGCGCCGGAAACAGAAACTTTGTGCAGGAAGATATTTTTCGACTTTCCGGTTACGGTTACCATCAGGTTTTTGCCGTCAGCGGTGGCTATGGAATTCTCAAAATAAAAGGCGAAACCTATATGGTGAAAAAAGGGGATATGTTTTTCTTGCCAAAGGGTCTCCCCCACGAATACTACGGAACAGACGAGCAGTTTTTAACCACCTTCCTCGGCTTTTGCGGCGAGGGTTTTTTTCCTCTTTTGTCTTATTACGGACTTTCGGAGCAATATTATTTCCCGCAGAAGAGCAAAGGCGTGTTTGAAAACCATATGGAGATGCTGTTGAAACAATATGATTCCATTCATGAGCTCTCCGCATTATGCGCTCTCACCTTTTCTGCCGTGGTTGCATTTTTCGATGAAATCGCCAAAAAAGAGTATTCTCCCATCGAGCAGGTAAAGCTCTATTTAGAGAGTAACTATATGAATCCATTGACATTGGAGGATTTGTTTCCCGTATATCCCTATTCCAGGTCCAAGCTCTGCCGGGAATTTAAAGAGACCTATCACACTACCGTGTTTGGGATGCTGACGGATATCCGCCTGAAAAATGCACAGGTTCTTTTAAAAAACTTTCCCGATATCAAGCTTTCGGCGGTTGCTTCCGCCTGCGGCTTTTCCGATGTGAGCTATTTTTGCAGAATGTATAAAAAAGCCTTCGGGCATTCTCCGAAAACCAAAGAACTCTCCGCGTAAAACGCAGAGAGTTCTTTATTTTTACCTATAACATATCCTATTGTTTATTGTGCCTTTAATTCTTTTGCATCAACAATGGGTTTTCCGGTCGCAAGGTCACTCCAAACCATAACCTTTGCGTGAGTCACTGCATCGTTTGCCGGCGCCGTAACCGAAATGGTTCTGGTGTTTACAGCATCTGCTTCTCCTGTGCCAACCAGCCGTCCGCCGTTATAAAGTGCTAAGATTGCCTTACCCGTTACCGCCTGATTTACAGTGACATTTGCTGTTGCCACACCGTCGCTTACCGTGAAGCTGTCCACGGGTGCAAAGTCCACATAGTCATAGCACTGTGCGTAGTCTAAGAAGCTGCCGCTACGGGCATAGGTACGGAAATAAACCGTGTGCGTGCCTTTTTCCAGATAAACTGTCTTGTGAAAGATTGCCGCCGTTGACCAGCTCATACCGAAGTATACGTCCAGACCTTCTTCGTCCTTTTCGTCTATCAGCTTTGTCTGACTTCCGGAAATGTTATTAGATTCACTATCCATATATACAACCGGCTGGGGCAGATTGCCGCAAGACACATATTCCATGTTATAATAGCCTGACTGATTCACCTTCACAAGAACAGGAATATCGTAGTATTTATCCACAGCCTGACCGTCAGGCGTATCTAAAATAGCGTATCTTCCGCCGCTGCAGCCTTTCGCCGCAGGGGTGGGAATGGTATATACCGTGCCGTTGGTATGGGTGATAACAGAGCCGTCACTCTGGACGATAGACTCTATTTTAGGCACTACATTTTCAAACTCGATTCTGGTGGGTTTGTCCGGATTTACAATACCGTCCACATCGGGCACAAAGTGGAAATAGTCCAGCGCATAGGCAATGGAGCCTTCCCAACCATTTCTGGGAGCCATGGAAAATGTCAGCGTCTGCAGGCCTTTTTCCAGCTCCAGATCAAAAACATACTGTCTTAAAACATAATGGGTTTCTTCATATAAAAGCTGTTTTGCGTTTTCGCCCGAGAAGGTATAGAGCAGCTCTTCGCCGTTTTTCAGAAGAGATACCAGGCTCAGCTGACCTGCCTGACCAATACCGGCATTTATCCGGTAAGTTCCCGTTTCAGCCACACATACGGGGATATCTAAAGTTACCGTTTCCTTGCCTGCATAGCCGGACGCCGCAAACAGTCCTCCGCTTGCCGCATCGAAGGTTCTTACCTCCGGCACGGTGGGCGTGAATTCGTCTTTGAAGTTTTCAAATTCAATCAACGTTTCCTCGCCCGGTGAAACCAAACGGGTAACGGGTGTAAATTCCAGATAGTCCAGATAAGATGCGAAATCGTTAAACTTGCCTTTTCGGTTGTGAAGCTCAATGATTAACTCATGCTTTCCTTCCGGCAGATACACAGCGCTTCCGCTATGCTGCTGTGCAACCGCCCAGCCAATGCCAAAATATGTATAATTGCCGTCTGCATCCTGATTGGTGTTCTGGGTAGCAGTAAAGCCACTGTTTAGCGGTGTGCTGTCCAAAGAATCCAGATAGATATCAATAGGACCGATGCCGCGGCAGTCCACATAACTCATTTTATAATAGCCTTCATTCTGCACGTATAACGGAATGGAGAAGGTTTCTGTATCATTTACCGCAAGCTGGTCCACGGTATCCAGCACCAGGAATGCGCCACCGCTACATTGTGCCGATTTATTTACAAAAGCGCCTGCAGGCGTGCCGTCCGTTTCTTCAATGGAAACCTCGGAAGCATACTTTTCAAATTCAATCCGGGTTTTTGCGGATAAATCCACCACCACCGTTGTGGGATTAAACTCAATATAGTCTGCGCAGAATAAGTAAGGCTGTTTCTTCGCCGTAGTTTCCGGCAAGTCCACTGTTACGGTCACCTTATGCTTTCCGGCTGTCAGCGTTTGCGCTTGTGCATAGTAGGAATATAGCGGAATATGTGCATCCCAGGGATAAGTGCCTCCTAAAGAGCGGTCGATATCGCCGCGCTTCATATTGTCACCAATCACGATGGTGTCATCCAGCGTTAAGGTTACTTTGCTCAGGTATCCGGAGCTTCTGTAGCCCACGCCGTACTCTATGTTATATTTTCCGTCTATCGGAAGGTCAATTTCAAAGTCGAAGGTAAAAGGAGACACATCATCGGCAGGTCTGGACAGCTGTGTTGAACCGGGTACTAAACCGCCCTGCGCAGAAATACAGATACCGCCGCCGCTGGCATTTAATGATGCTTTGTTCAGCTTTGCTTCGGGGCAGTAGTCTTCGATTTCATAGCGGATGGCATTATTTTTCGTCTCATCCTCCGGCATGGTAACTTCCGCAGAAATGGGTGTGCCTAAAGAACCATATAGCCCCAAAGGCATAACCGGATACACGTTGATGGTGTAGGTTTTGCCGGCTTCCAGGCCCGCAAGCTCCTTGGTATAGGACGCTTTTCTGTTTTCCGGTTTTAAATAATAGTCCGTCTGATGGCTTACGGTTGCCGCAGTGAAGCCTTCTTTGCTGACAGCCTCCACCTTGTAGCCACGGATAAAGTTATCCTGCTGGATTTCATCATAGCTTGTCATATACGCCGTGTTGGGATAGGTCACCATACAGCCTGCCTGCAATGCTTTTACGTCAAGCTCCGTTCCTTCGGGGAACTGCGCTGTGCTGGTGATATTTGCGCGTTTCTCATTTGAATACAAATATGCATCCCCATCGTTATCGGGGTTATCGTCTCTTAAATTTTTCACAATCTGCGGAATATCAATCGTCCAGGGCTCGCCGATTTCTTCGTTGTTGTCGTAGTCTAATCTATAAATTTTTACCACGCCATCGTCCACTTCAATCATAGAACCCTGATGGGTGTGTGCATCGGCGCCTGTGTAGGTTTCTGAAAACGCTTTGTCTGTAATATAATGTCCGTCATTGATGGAACCCTGAAATGCGGTGAAGCCGTCCTGCCAGATGGTGGAGGGGATATACGCCGAAACGTGCAGATGTCCGTTCACCACAACAACCTGGGGACGGGTTTTTAAGTATGATACAAATTCTTTCACGTTGCCACCCTCGGAGCCCCATAACACGGTGCCGGGCAGGGGCGCATGAATCAGCACAAATACAGGCTTTGTGCTGTCGGGAACCTCTCCTTCGGGAAAACTGTAGTTGCCGTTTTCGTCTTTGATACTGTTGGTGCTGGCGCTACCAATCGCATTTTCGATTTCCTGCATTGCCCAGTTTTTGGTTTCTGCAGAAAGCTCACTGGTAGCACTCTTGGGCGCCACAGCAATAAAGTGGTAGCCGTCGCCAAAAATTTTATGGTCATTCAAGGGCTGACCGGTGCCTTTCACAAACGCCGCGTGTGCTTTTGCGCTGGTTTCGTCGTCATACACACCAAAGGGGAACTCATGATTACCCATTGCATACAAAATAGGTGCACCGGGCACTTTTTCGTTGATGGAGGCGTACATATTCTGATAGTGACGGATGTCGGAGCAATCGTCCGATGTGTTATAGAAAGTTACGTCGCCCACCAAAGCCATACCGTCAATCTTTCCGTTTGCAATTTCCATCTGGGAATCCAAAATGTGATTTACAATGTCATCCGTCTGATCGGCGTTCCGCATATGGGTATCGTTCATCACGCCCACGCGCAGATCTACCTCGTCATGTACTTCCCAGCCGATCGGCTCTGCCGATACGGGAACTGCTGTACACAATCCGATAAGCATTACCACAGCTAACACCATGGATAAACCTTTTTTCATATTCTCTTCCTCCTTTTATATTGCATGGATGAAATTTCTATGCTATAATTATAGTATAATCGCATTTTCAGGATATTTCTACCGCAATATTACACAGAAATTACGCATTATGATACAATTGAGGTTTTTTTATGAACAAAAACGAGTTAAAAGAAACAGGGGCGGTCCATAAAGACGGAAAACTGGATATGAAAATCTGGTACACCAGCGGTTGCTCTTGCCACTGGCACGATGAATTTGAGTTTATTTATGTTACAAAAGGCTCCTGCCGTCTCACAGTGAACGGCAACACCATCATCGTGCAAAAAGGTCAGGCAGCACTCATCAACAGCGGCGAACTGCATGACATGCTGGCGGAATACGGCGGAAGCTATTTTGCCGTTGTGGTTCATCCGTATCTTTGCGGCTCGGAATGTACCCATCTGTTTTCGGGTGCGTATGCCTTTCAGCGGCTTTTTAAGGGCGAGTCCCCGGCAGAGGCAAAAATTCTGGAAAACTTAATAACCGTTCAGCGCGTATATATGAATCGACCTGTCGGGTATGAGCTTCGCTTAAAATCCCTGATGACTGATATCTTTGCTATCATATTTGAACATGAGTTGTTTGCCGACAACACCATATCGTCCCGCACATCCACGCAGGTTTTTGAGGAAATGGTAACCTATATTCATACGCATTATGCCGAAAAGCTGACGCTCGACCTGCTTGCCGAGCATTTTAACTACAGCAAGTCCTATATCATCCGCCTCTTTAAGCAATACACCGGCAAAACGCCGCTGGAGTACATTAACCGATACCGTATATCCCTCGCACAATTGAAACTGGTCGAAAACAGCAAAGATATGTTGGAAATTGCTTCAGAGGTTGGTATGGAAAACCCCGGGCATTTTATCAATCTGTTCAGGCGTTACACCGGGCACACGCCCGGGAAATGGAGAAAAGCTTCTGCAAAAACCGAATAAAATATCACAAAAGGGCTGTTTCGCCGATGCGAAACAACCCTTCTTCTTTTATAAATTAGTTTTTAAAGCTATGCACCGGTGCGGGAATTCTGCCGCCTCTTGCGATAAAATCGGTGCTCTTTTTGTTGTTCACCGCCATAACGGGGCCGGTTCCCAAAAGGCCGCCAAATTCCACGGTATCCCCCACCTTTTTGCCGGGAGCAGGAATCACTCTGACTGCGGTGGTTTTCTGGTTAATCATACCGATTGCCGCTTCGTCTGCGATAATTGCGGCAACAGTTTCCGCTGTGGTATCGCCGGGGATACAGATCATATCCAGTCCCACACTGCACACGCAGGTCATAGCCTCCAGCTTGTCTAAAGAAAGGGTGCCGGCACGTGCTGCATCAATCATACCTGCGTCCTCGCTGACAGGGATAAATGCACCGGACAAACCGCCTACGAAGGAGGATGCCATAATACCGCCCTTTTTCACGGCGTCATTTAAGAGCGCCAAAGCTGCGGTTGTGCCATGGGTTCCGCACTGCTCCAGGCCCATTTCTTCCAATATATGTGCCACACTGTCCCCAACAGCAGGTGTAGGTGCTAAAGACAAATCTACGATGCCAAAGGGAACGCCCAATCTTTTGGAGGCTTCTCTTGCCACCAGCTGACCCATACGGGTAATTTTAAAGGCAGTTTTCTTAATAGTTTCGGCAACTACCTCAAAATCCTCGCCCTTTACCTTTTCCAGCGCACATTTCACAACGCCGGGGCCGCTGACACCAACATTAATAATATATTCCGCTTCACCGACGCCGTGGTATGCGCCTGCCATAAAGGGATTATCTTCCACGCTATTGCAGAATACCACCAGTTTCGCACAACCGAAACCATCACGGTCTTTGGTGCGTTCTGCAGTTTCTTTCACGATTCTGCCCATCATAGCAACGGCATCCATGTTGATGCCTGCTTTTGTGGTTCCCACATTTACGCTGGAGCAAACCCGTTCTGTTACGGCTAATGCTTCCGGAATAGAGGAAATCATGGCTTCCTCGCTTTTTGTCATACCTTTATGCACCAGAGCGGAAAATCCGCCAATGAAGTTTACGCCTGTATCAAGTGCTGCGCGGTCTAACGCCTTTGCAAGCTTCACGTAATCCTCCGGCTTATCGGAGCGCATCACCAAAGATGCAGGGGTTACGGAAATACGTTTATTGATGATCGGGATGCCGTACCGCACGGAAATTTCTTCCGCAACGGGAACTAAATCCTTTGCGGCTTTGGTAATTTTCTGATATACCTTTTCGCAAACTTCGTCTGCGTCGCTTCCTGCGCAGGACAGAAGAGAGATACCCATGGTTACGGTTCGGATGTCCAAGTGCTCCTCTTCTATCATTTTAATGGTTTCTAAAATATCGTTTCTGTTCAGCATCATGAATCCCCCTTACACTCTGTGCATGGAAGAAAACAGTTCCTCATGCTGCATGTTGATGGAAAGGCCCATTTCCTCACCCAGAGCTTTTAAGGCATCGCTGAGCTCCTTTGCCTGCACGCCGGAATCTTTGGTGTCTACCAGCATCATCATGGTAAACAAATCCTGCATGATGGTCTGGGAAATATCTAAAATATTGATTTCTTTTTCCGCCAGGTATGTGCTCACTTTTGCAATGATACCCGTGCGGTCTTTTCCGACTACTGTGATAACTGCTCTCATATGAATCTATCTCCTGTTCGTCATAATTTTTTTCCTATAATATTATGATACTATGGAACAGAAAAAAAGTCCAGTTAAAATTTTGATAAAATTTCTCTTTTAAATTTCGTTCATTTAGTGTATAATGATATATAGAACAGAAAAAACGGCAGAAAGGATATGACGACTATGGCAAAATGCGTGAAACTCTCTACGATTATACAGGAATATAACTTAAAAACCGTTGTTGCCCCCGAAGGTTATGAAGATGTGGAAATCACCGTGGCTGACGTAAACCGTCCCAGCCTTCAGTTGGCAGGCTTTTTTGAATATTTTGATCCCAACAGAATTCAGTTAATCGGTAAGGTTGAATATACATATTTAGAATCCCTTTCCTCCGAAGCACGGTACTCCTCTATAGAAAACCTGTTAAAAGAGCCGGTGCCTGCGGTAGTGCTCACCCGGAACCAGGAGCCTTTCCCGGAACTGATTTCCTGTGCGGAAAAATATAAGGTTCCCGTGTTTGTTACAGAGTCCTCCACCTCCCGTTTCATCAGCGCTATCATTTTATTCTTAAACGTTGCGCTGGCACCCATGGTGCAGATGCACGGCGTTTTAGTTGAAGTATACGGTGAAGGTATTCTTCTTTTAGGCGAAAGCGGCGTCGGTAAATCCGAGGCGGCGATGGAACTGGTGAAGCGTGGTCACCGTCTGGTTGCCGATGATGCGGTGGAAATCAAGCGCGTGTCCAATAAATCTTTAGTAGGCAGTGCGCCGGAAATTATCCGCCACTTTATTGAGCTTCGCGGTATCGGTATTGTGGACGTAAAGCGTCTTTTTGGTATGGGTTCCGTAAAAGATACGGAAAATATCGATCTGGTTATCAATCTGGAAAACTGGCAACAGGGTAAGGCATATGACCGTTTGGGAATCGACAATGAAATCACCGATATTTTAGGCATTAAGGTTCCATCCTTAACCATTCCCATCAAGCCGGGCAGAAACCTTGCCATCATTATAGAGGTTGCGGCAATGAATCAGCGCCAGCGCAAAATGGGCTATAACGCCGCAAAAGAACTGAATGACCGTCTGATGGAACAGATGGATATTTAGAAAGGAAATATTATGGTATCAAAGGAATTTTTAGAAGCAGTCGGGGAGATTCCCGGATTGCATATACAGGAAAATTATCTGATGGCAGACGCCACCACCTTCAAAATTGGCGGTCCCGCCGATGTGTTTGCGGAAGCCGACAATAAAAAAGCACTTGCTTCCTTAATAATACTGTGCAAGGAGGAATGTGTTCCCTTCTTTCTTCTGGGCGCCGGTTCTAACCTTTTGGTCAGCGATAAGGGAATCGACGGTGTGGTTTGCCGTCTGGCAGGTGAATTCGATGATGTCACCGTTTCCGGAAACACCGTCACAGCAGGTGCGGCAATCTCTTTGGCAAAACTGGCAAGAGCGGCGCAGAAAGCAGGTCTTTCCGGTCTGGAGTTTGCATCCGGCATTCCGGGGACTTTAGGCGGTGCCGTTTATATGAACGCCGGAGCTTACGGTGGCGAGATGAAAGATGTTGTTCTGGAAACGGAATATATGGACGCACAGGGACATATGCATATTATCTGCGGTGAGGATCACAAATTTTCTTACCGGCATAGTGTGTTCTGCGACCATCCGGAATACACCATACTCTCTACTCGCATGCGCCTTGTTCCCAAAGACTCCGATTCCATTATGGAAACCATGCGGGATTTGAACGCCAGAAGAAAAGAAAAACAGCCTTTGGATAAGCCCAGCGCAGGCAGCACCTTCAAGCGCCCCGAGGGATACTTTGCAGGCAAGCTGATTGAGGATGCAGGTCTTAAGGGCTACACGGTGGGCGGAGCTTCCGTTTCCGAAAAGCATTCCGGCTTTGTGGTAAACGACGGCGGCGCCACCTGCGAGGATGTGTGCGTTCTCATCAAAAAAGTGCAGGAAACCGTGAAGGAGCAATTTGACGTTTCCCTGGAAACAGAAGTAAAATTTATAGGAAGATAGCCGTTTTTCCGTGCGGAAGTTCACCGCTTCCGCACGGAAATGACACAATATCTTGATTTGAAGGGTGAAAACCGCCGCAACCCCTTGTATTATGCGAAAAAAAAGCATTTTTTTGAAAAAAATACTTGACTTTATGCTTTTCTTTTGCTATAATATAAGGTACTTAAGAGAAGAGGGTTCTTTTTTTTTGCTCAAAAAAAATTGTAACTTTTCTGAAAAAACATGAAAAAATTAGCTTAGGAGGCGTGGAATAATGAGAACAAGAATTACTCTCGCATGCTCAGAATGCAAACAGAGAAACTACTACACCATGAAAGAAAAGAAAAACACACCTGACAGACTGGAGTTCAACAAATACTGCAGATTCTGCAAAAAGCACACTCTCCACAAGGAAACAAAATAATTAACGTTTCCGCAAATTTAGTATAAGGATGTGAACATTATGGCAGAAGCTACAAAAGCAAAGAAGCCCGGTAAGGTTTCCACATATTTCCGTGAACTGAAATCGGAATTCAAAAAAATCGTTTGGCCCAGCGCAAAGCAGGTCAGAAATAACACCGGCGTTGTTCTTACATTCATTATTTTACTCGGTGCTTTCATCGCACTGGTTGACCTCGGGTTCACTTACCTGTTGTCTTTTATGAAATAATTAAGTAAGCTGTTTCGCTATTACCGACGGATGTTCCGCCGTGAGAAAAGGAGGCAAAAAGAGGCTCTGCTTCTTGACGGACAAATATGGCTGAGAACGCAAAATGGTATGTCATTCATACCTTTTCCGGATATGAAAAAAAAGTTCAGACCGATTTGGAAAAGACCATTGAAAACCGCGGGCTGCATGATAAAATCTTAGAAGTGCAGGTTCCCATGGAAGAAGTGATCGAGCAGAAGGGCAACGAGCAGAAAACTGTCCTCAGAAAGCTCCTTCCCGGCTATGTAATGGTTAAGATGATTATGTCGGACGACACCTGGTACATCATCCGCAACACACGCGGCGTAACCGGTTTTGTCGGCCCCGGCTCCAAGCCTGTTCCTTTAACAGAGGAAGAGGTTCACGCAATGGGTATTGAGCGCAGAGTTGTGGAAGTTAACTTCGCAGTGGGCTCTTCCGTTCGTGTGACAGAAGGCGCATTTTCCGATTTTGTCGGCGTTGTGGATGAAATCAACACCGAAAAACAGACCGTGCGCGTTATCGTTTCCATGTTCGGCCGTGAAACACCCGTTGAGCTGGATTTCTCTCAGATTGAATTGCTCAACTAATCTATGATAAAATGCCGGCGATATTCGCAGGCTTTTTATACGGTGTCGGCGTAAAATGCGCAGATGCCATAGGCGCTATGCCCGCTTGCGCAGATTTTTTCTGCGTGTGGGAGGACGGGAAGGTCCCGTTCGCCATTACCACATTTGTTAAAGAGGAGGTGCACAGACATGGCACAGAAAATTTCCGGTTACATCAAGCTGCAGATCCCCGCAGGTAAAGCCACTCCGGCTCCCCCGGTAGGTCCTGCTCTGGGTCAGCACGGTGTAAACATTGTTCAGTTCACAAAGGAGTTCAATGAAAGAACCGCAAAGGATGCAGGTTTAATTATCCCTGTAGTTATCACAGTTTATGCTGACAGATCCTTTTCATTCATTACAAAAACTCCCCCTGCGGCTGTACTGCTGAAGAAAGCCGCAAAAATCGATAAGGCTTCGGGTACACCCAACAAAACCAAAGTGGCAACACTGAGCAGAGAAGCTGTTAAGCAGATTGCTGAGCAGAAAATGCCCGACTTAAACGCTGCTTCTATCGAAGCTGCTACAAGCATGATTGCAGGTACTGCAAGAAGCATGGGTATTGTTGTCGAAGACTAATTCGATTGAATCAAGTGGGAGAGCCTGATATGGCTTGTCTGACCACAGAAGGAGGAAAACAAGAATGTTTAGAGGTAAAAAATATCAAGAAAGCGCAAAGCTTGTTGAAAGATCCAAGCTCTACGATCCCGAAGAAGCATTAGACCTGGTTGTAAAAGCTTCCAAAGCGAAGTTTGACGAAACCGTTGAAGTTCACGTTCGTTTAGGCGTTGACTCCAGACATGCTGATCAGCAGGTTCGTGGTGCAATCGTTCTTCCCCACGGTACCGGTAAAACCGCTCGTGTGTTAGTATTCGCAAAAGGCGAAAAAGCTGACGAAGCACAGGCAGCCGGTGCAGATTTCGTAGGTGCAGAAGAACTGATTCCGAGAATCCAGAACGAAAACTGGTTCGACTACGACGTTGTTGTTGCAACACCCGACATGATGGGCGTTGTAGGTCGTTTAGGTAAAGTATTAGGTCCCAAAGGCTTAATGCCCAGCCCCAAAGCAGGTACCGTTACAATGGACGTTACAAAAGCTATCAATGAAATCAAATCCGGTAAAGTGGAATACCGTCTGGATAAAACCAACATCATCCACTGCCCCGTTGGTAAGGTTTCCTTTGGTAAAGCAAAACTGGCAGACAACTTCAATGCTCTGCTGGGTGCTATCATCAAAGCTAAGCCCGCTGCAGCAAAAGGTCAGTACATCAAGAGCTGTGTTGTTGCTTCTACCATGGGCCCCGGCGTGAAAGTTAACCAGGCAAAACTGTCTGACTAATTTTCTGCTTGACAAAGCTTAATTTCTGTGGTATAATATACTGCAGTGAATCATTTTTCCGCAGACAGCAGGTGTCGCATGCGACTTAAAACGCCCGCCGAGGAAATGCTTTATACGTTAAAGTTAAGGCTTTTCTTCGCATGCGGAGAAAAGCCTTTTAAATTTTTATCACAGTGAGGTGAAATCAAGAAATGCCTAGTGAAAAAGTACTTCAGCAGAAACAGCAGATCGTTGCAGATCTTTCTGAAAAGCTGAAAACAGCTGCAGCCGGTGTATTCGTTGACTATTGCGGTTTAACAGTTGAAGAAGACACAGAGCTTCGTAACAAACTCCGTGAAGCAGGTATCGAATATGCGGTTGTAAAAAATACATTAACAAAGCGCGCTGCTAACGAAGCAGGTTTCTCCGAATTTGACGAAATCTTAAACGGACCTACCGCTTTAGCACTGAGCTTCGATGACGTTGTTGCTCCGGCAAGAGTTTTAGCTGAATTTGCTAAGACAAAAGACGTTTTCGAAATCAAAGCCGGCTTCATGGAAGGCCGCGCAATGTCTTTAGAAGAAATCGACGCACTGTCCAAGATTCCTTCCAAGGATACACTGTACGCTATGCTGGCAGGTGGCCTGAACTCTGTAATCGCAGGTCTGGCTCGTGCAATCGACGCTGTCAGAGAGCAGAAAGAAACCGCATAATGCAAAAAATTGCATAAAACAGGTTTCCAATTAACAAAAAAACAAAAGTATTATTAAAATTTTTAGGAGGATATTAAAATGAGTGAAAAAATCACTGCTATGATTGAAGAAATCAAAGCTCTTTCCGTACTTGAATTATCTGAACTGGTTAAAGCAATTGAAGAAGAATTTGGCGTAAGCGCAGCTGCTCCCGTAGCTGTTGTTGGCGGTGCTGCTGCAGGCGCTCCCGCTGCTGAAGAAAAAACAGAATTCGACGTTGAGCTCACAGAAGCTGGCGCTGAAAAAGTTAAGGTTATCAAGGTTGTTCGTGAAATCACCGGCCTGGGCCTGAAAGAAGCTAAAGAAATGGTTGACGGCGCTCCCAAAGTTATCAAGGAAGCTGCTTCCAAAGAATCCGCTGACGAAATCAAAGCTAAGCTGGAAGAAGTTGGCGCAAAAGTTACACTCAAATAAGAATTGTAATTTTTCAGAAAACCGCATGGCATGCCATGCGGTTTCTTTTTTTACAAAATATAATTGTTTACTTGACTCCTTTCGTTTTCCATGCTATAATTGTGACATCGAAAGAAAAACAAAAGTTTCCAAAATAAGGAGCGTTTCAATATGAGCACATTACAAGCCGGATTCAGCCGTGTGAATATCACCCCGATGATGGGAATTGAAATCGACGGATATTATAAAATCAGAAAAGCAGAAGGTGTTCTGGATGATTTAGAGCTGAATGCCTTGGCACTCTCTTGCGATGATACAAAAGTGGTTATGATGACCATTGATAATTGCGGTATTAAAAAGGTTGTATTGGATACCATTCGCAGCCGCGTGGCAGAACAGGTGCGGCTTCCTCTGAATGCCATCACAATTTCTGCAACCCACACCCACACCGGCCCTATGATTCGCCCGGATGCAACCGACCCTTTAGAACTGGAATATATAGAATTTGTAACCAAGCGCGCTATAGACGTTGCCGCTTTTGCGCTCCATGATTTGAAGCCTGCCACCATGGGTTGGGGCATCGGCATTGCACCCCGTGTTGCCTTTGTTCGCCGTTTTCGCATGAAGGACGGTAGCGTACAAACAAATCCCGGTGTAAATAATCCCAATATCCAGGCTCCCATCGGCGATGTGGATGAAAGAGTAAATGTGGTTCGGTTCCGCCGCGAAAACGCCGACGATATTGTCATGGTGAACTTCGGCAACCATCCCGATGTGGTTGGTGGCAACAAAATTTCCGGCGACTGGCCGAACTTCCTTCGCAAAACCGTGGAAAAGGCTATTGACAACACCAAATGTATTTTCTTTAATGGTGCCCAGGGCGATGTGAACCATGTGAACGTGTTCCCCAAAGGCGGCGAAATGAACGATATGTTCAACGATTTTGATGATGTTGCCCGTGGCTATGCTCACGCTCGCCATATCGGCCATGTAGTAGCCGGCGGCGTGCTACAGGTTTATGATAAGGTAAAATATGTGGATGTGGACTCTATTCGTTTTACAGAAAAAATTGTAAAAGTGCCTTCGAACCGCGCAACCAAAGAAGAGCTTTCGGAAGCGCACCGCATCCATGATTTGCACACCGCAGGCAAAGACAGCGAGCTTCCCTATGAGGGCATGATGCTGACCACCGTGGTAGCCAAAGCCGCCCGTATGGTTGCATTAGAGCACGGTCCCGACTTTTTTGAGCTTCCGCTGGCCGGTGTTGCTGTCGGTCCGGTAGCCTTCGTGGGAATTCCAGGCGAACCTTTCACAGGCATTGGCAGAGCCTTAAAGGAAACAGAAGGTTATGAGCTGATTATGCCCGCCTGCCTGACCAACGGTTCGGAAGGGTATTATCCCATGCAGGAGGCTTATGACGAGGGTGGCTATGAAGCAGGTAGTTCCCGATTTAAAGCCGGTGTGGCAGAGCTTTTGATAGAAGGCGGTAAATCCATGCTGAAAGAACTGGTAAAATAGACCTTGGCAGAAAGCATCGTGCTGTTTTTCATTGATTTTCCCAATTTAACAGCATTGATTCTGTGCCGATTTATGGTATAATAAACATAACCTTAATCAATGCATCCTAAAAGGATGCAAAGTAAAAAAAGGAAATGTTTATTGCACCACAAATCACCGAAAAAAAACTTTTTAAAATGAAATTTGTGGTATAATAAATTTGCGGTAGTGTTATGCCGAAAAAATGGAGGCAAGAAAATGAAAGCGATTATAAATGCTATTTTAGTCATGAAGGATCACTATATTCCCAATGCGGTGCTCCTGATGGAGGACGGGAAAATTGTAGACTTCGGTTCTAAGAAGAAGGTTTCCGTTCCCGAAGGTTGCGAGGTGATTGACGCCGAAGGCTTATATGTCGGCCCCGGCTTGATAGATATTCACACCCATGCAGACGGGGAAACCTATTTTCACGATGACCCGGTTAAATGCTCCGAAACCTTGCTCCGGCACGGCGTAACCTCTGTTCTGCCGGCGTTGTTTTACAGCATGAATAAGGAAGAGCATTTAGAAGCAATTCAGAAATTCAAAGAAGCCATTGCCGCAGGAAAATGCAAAAATATTTTCGGCGTGTATATGGAAGGTCCGTATCTCAATCCCGATTTTGGTTGCGACAAAGAAAAAAACGTATGGAAAGATGCCATTGTGGAAAAAGATTATGCGGAAATTGTTCATGCGGCAAAGGATTTCGCCAAGGTTTGGTGTGTGGCGCCGGAACGAGAAGGTATTTTAGACTTTGTGAAATATGTAAAAAATGAAATTCCCGGTATCGTGTTCTCTGTTGCCCATTCCGAAGCAACACCGGAGCAGATTGAAGCCCTGATACCATACGGCTTAAAGCTGGGCACCCATCACACCAATGCAACGGGAACTTTAGAAAACTATCCCGAAGTCCGCGGCGTTTGCGTGGACGAAACCGTGAACTACAACGACAGCATTTTTGCTGAAATCATCTGCGATTCTATGGGCGTGCATGTGCATCCTTATAACATTCGTCTAATAAAGAAAATAAAAGGACAGGACAAAATTATTCTAATTGCCGATTCCTTTGTGGCAGACGGACCTCCCCTTCCCGGTCTTGAGGATGCTTTTGATATCAATTTCGACTGGGGCGGCGACATTGCAGGCTCCAAGCTGACCTTAGATATCGCATGTCACAACATGATGATTCATACAGGCGGTTCTGTTTGCGATGTATTCCGATATGCATCTGCTAACCCTGCGAAGCTTCTGTCGCTTCCCGACAGAGGAGATATTGCACCGGGCAAGCGTGCTGACCTGATTTTCGTTGACCATCAATTCCAAGTAAAACACGTCATTTTAGACGGAGAACAAATAAAATAATTATAATATATAACAGAGAAGGAGAAAAAGAAAATGAGCGATTTTATCATTGATCCGGCAACAAAATTTGATTTTCAGCCTCACGAATTTGTTCCTTTTAAGGACAAAAAGGTTTGCGAATACGTTCGTAGCCTCAGCGGCACAGATTTAGAAAAGAGAGAACCCTGGTG
>JAFQLU010000134.1 GCA_017396465.1 Clostridia bacterium
GCCAGCCACTTGGGGCGTGCGCCGGAGGGCGTTGCAAAAATCACGCGTCCGCCGTTTTCGTAGATTTTGTCCATCATGGTGTCAAACACGGAGAAGTTAAAAACGCCTTCCTCCGGCTCAATTTCCGACCAGGCAAAAATGCCCATGGTCATTTCGTTTCCATGCACCAGTTTCATCAGGCGCATGTCCTCGTCCCAAATTTCAGGGGTTTTCACCCATTGGTCGGGGTTGTAGTCCCCGCCGTGAAGCATATGGGGAAAATTAGGGAATGTGGGGTTGTACTTTTTCATATGTCTACTCCTTTTTTGAAAAGAAAATTGTGTTTTAGCGTGGTAAAAATGCAAAATGCAAAGTGCATCCGGTGGGGAAGCTTTTCCCTATTCCTCCGCCAGAATCAAAAATTCACAGCCTGCAAGTTTTTGTGTTCTGCTGACGGTTTCGTCTGTCATCAGATTCCGATACGCCTTGGGGAAGGAAACCGTTTTTTCCTCGTTGGTTTCGTTGGTGACGAAATAAATGGATTTTTTCTCTCCGTCACGGCGGCGGATGATAATGCCGTCATCAGATTCTGCATCCATAGGCGTTTTAAGGCTACATTCTTTTATCAAACGCTCCACCAGCGCATTCTGGAAGGTATCGTGCTGGAATGCCATATAGTACGCCTTACCTTTGCCGAAGCTATGCTCAAACAGCGCGCCGTCGGAGAAAAACTCCTCATCGGTGTACTGCGCCAACGCGGTTGCCCCCTTTGCCACAACATGCTCTGCAAAGCCGGAAAGCTTGTATTCCTTGCCTTCATAGGCAACATAGTTTTCTGCAATATCCTGATCAAAGGGACGGTAGGTATCAATCTCGTCCACACGAAGACCGAACACATCGGAAAGTCCCAATGCCGGTGTGCCACCTAAATGGCATAAATCGTTGCTATTCACCACAGAAGTTAAAAATGAAGTAATAACTACGCCACCATTCTCCACATAGGAACGAATTTTGTCTGCCAAAGGCTGTTCCATCACATATGGAACGGTCAGAACCACCACTTTATACTTAGAAAAGTCCTCATCGTAGCCAATCACGTCCACGGGGATGTTTTTGCGGTAAAATGCGGCGTGGAATGCAGATGCGGTGGCGTGATAACCATTGTCGCTCCAGTCGCCGATGTCAGCAGAACCATTGAGTGCCCAACGTGTGGGTGTATCAAATGTAATAGCAACGTCTGCGTTCACCACAGAACCAACTAAATCGTCTAATTTTTCGAGCATTGTCCCCACTTTGGCAACGTTTCTAAAGACTCTTGTGTCATCTTTGCCGTAATGGTCCACCACAGCGCCGTGGAATTTCTCGTGTGCACCTCTGCCTTTTCTCCACTGGAAATAAAGCACAGAGTCGGAACCGTGGGAAATCATTTTCACCGCTTCCAAAAGCTGCTGCTTATCTGTTTTGGTCTTTTTGAACCGCATAGCGCTGACATGGATGCCCGGCGCACTTTCCATCATGATAAAGGGCTGACCGTGCTTGATACCGCGGCAGTAGTCCAATAAGAAGGCAAGGCGCTCTGCGGTAACGGTAATGCCGTTAGCCCACAGGGGATACTCGTCCTGGGAGAAAAAGTCTAAATGTTTTTCCAGTTCCCGATGGTCGATTTCCGGGTTGAAGCCCATGCAGTTGGTGGTGATAGGCTTATCGGAATATTTTCTCACCGCTTTGATTTCTTCTTTGATAAAATCAATGATATTTTCGGAGTTAAACTGTTTCCAGTCCAAATGCATCCCCTGCACAAATGCCTCACCGATTACGGGTGCGGGCGGCTCAATCTGCTCAAAGGAATCGTAGCGATGACTCCAGAACCGCGTCCACCAGCAACGGTTCAGCTCGTCAATGGTGCCGTATTTTTCCTTGAGAAACTTCTGAAATTTCTTGGTACACAGGTCACAGTAGCAAAATCCGCCGTATTCGTTGGAAAGATGCCAGCCTAAAAGGGCAGGATGATCTTTGTAGCGCTCTGCCAGCTTTTCGTTGATGATGCGAACCCGCTCTCTGTAGGCGGGCGAGGTGGCGCAATGATTGTGACGGCGATTATACCGCTCCTTGTGCCCCTGCACATTGACGCGCATCACTTCGGGATACTTGTCCGCCAGCCAATGGGGGCGTGAGCCGGAGGGCGTGGCCAAAATCACTCTTCCGCCGTTTTCGTATATCTTATCCATTAAGGTGTCCAAAACAGAAAAATCGTACACACCCTCACTGGGTTCAATTTCTGCCCAAGAGAAGATGCCCATGGTCATTTCATTGGTGTGCGCCAGCTTCATCAGACGCATATCCTCGTCCCATATTTCAGGGGTTTCCCGCCATTGCTCAGGGCTGTAATCCCCGCCGTGAAGCATATGGGGAAATTCGGGGAAGGTTGGCTTAAAAGGTTTCATATCAGTTACCTCTTTCACAGGATGATATTATCATTATATTACATGGAAGCCAAAAAGTAAATGGAGAATTGTATCAAAAGATATAACCATATTCCATGAAAAAACTTTACGAAAACCGCAACATATCATTGCTATTTTTATAAGGATATGATATAATTTTAAATAGGGTATATGTATGTTCCCGAAAGGCAATGCCAAGGTCTTTTGGAAATGTGCTTTGAGAGAGAAAAAATCTATCATAAAAATGGAGGAAGAAACATGAAAAAAGTATTGGCTATGCTCCTTTCCGTTGCGATGGTTCTGTCTGTTGCGGGCATGATGACCCTTTCGACTTCGGCAGTGGGCGAAAACGAAAACTATCCGCTTTTGTATGAAACATACGAAACGCCGGAAGCGCGCGACTATGTGGACGATCCC
>JAFQLU010000135.1 GCA_017396465.1 Clostridia bacterium
CCCGAAACACAGGTTGTGCTGCCGCTTCTTAAAAGTGATTTGTTTGAAATCATGAAACATGTGCAGGCAGGCACGCTTTCTGATTGCAAGGTGGACTTTTCCGACGGCGCAGCTTGCTGTGTTATCATGGCATCCGACGGCTATCCCGAAAGCTACGAAAAAGGCTATGAAATCGATATGCCGGGAGGCGAGCTGATTTACGTTGCAGGCGCAGTGGAAAAAGACGGAAAGTTGCTCACATCCGGCGGCCGCGTTTTAGGTGTAACCGCAACGGCGGATGATTTAAAAACTGCAATAGACAAAGCTTATGCTTTAACGGAAAAAGTTCATTTTGGCAACGCCTATAAGCGCTCCGATATCGGACAGAAGGCGTTAAAAGCATTGGAGGTAAAATAATGGTATACAGAATTTTTGTTGAAAAGAAAGCAGAGCTTGCTCATGAAGCCAATGGCCTTTTGGGTGACCTTAAAAAGCTTCTTTTGATTGACGGCATTGAAAAGGTTCGTATTTTCAACCGTTATGATGTGGAAAACATTGATGCAGATTTGTTTGCATACTGCAAAAACACCGTATTCTCCGAACCCCAGCTTGACATCGTGACCGAAACCTTGGAAAACGATGCTGATGCGGCTTTTGCAACCGAATACCTGCCCGGTCAGTTCGACCAGAGAGCCGATTCTGCGGCGCAGTGTATCCAGCTGATTTCCCAGAAGGAACGGCCCTTAATCCGTACCGCAAAGGTTTACCTTCTGTACGGTAACTTAACGGAAGCAGACATTGCGGCTGTGAAGAAATACGTAATCAACCCCGTAGAGAGCAGAGAAGCATCCTTCGAGCCTGTGGAAACATTGGCACAGAACTACGAGATTCCCGAGTCTGTTGAAACCCTCACCGGCTTTACGGGATATTCCGAAGAAGAACTGGCAGCCTTTATCGCAGAAAAAGGTCTGGCAATGGATTTAGACGATATTAAATTCTGTCAGCAGTACTTTAAGAGTGAAGACCGTGACCCCACCATCACCGAAATCAAGATGATTGATACATATTGGTCGGATCACTGCCGTCACACCACCTTCCTCACCACAATTGACAATGTGACCTTTGAGGACAAACTGTTAGAATCGGCTTATAATGACTATATCGCAGTCCGCAAGGAGCTGGGCAGAACCAAGCCCGTGAACCTGATGGATATTGCAACACTTGCCGTTCGATACCTTAAGAAAAACGGTAAACTGGAAAAACTGGACGAATCCGAAGAAATCAATGCATGTACCGTGAAAATGGACGTGGAAATCGAGGGCAAAACCGAAGAATGGCTTCTGCTCTTTAAAAACGAAACCCACAACCATCCCACAGAAATTGAACCCTTCGGTGGTGCGGCAACCTGCATCGGCGGTGCCATCCGTGATCCCCTGTCGGGAAGATCGTATGTGTATAGCGCAATGCGTGTAACCGGCGCGGGCAATCCCTTAACACCGGTGAAAGACACCATCCCCGGCAAGCTCCCCCAGAGAAAAATCGTAACAACCGCTGCCGCAGGCTATAGCTCCTACGGTAACCAGATTGGCTTGGCTACCGGTCAGGTAGACGAAATCTACCACGATGGCTACGCCGCAAAGAGAATGGAAATCGGTGCGGTTGTCGGTGCGGCTCCTGCTGAAAATGTACGCAGAGAACGCCCCCTGCCCGGTGACGTGGTTATTCTTTTAGGCGGCAGAACCGGCCGTGACGGTTGCGGCGGTGCAACAGGCTCCTCCAAATCCCACAATGTGCAGTCTTTGGAAAACTGCGGTGCAGAAGTGCAGAAGGGTAACGCTCCCGAAGAAAGAAAACTGCAGAGATTGTTCCGAAACAAAGAAGCATCTCTCCTCATTAAGCGTTGTAACGACTTTGGTGCCGGCGGTGTTTCCGTTGCCATTGGCGAACTGGCTGACGGTCTGCTTGTTGACCTTAACAAGGTTCCCAAAAAGTATGACGGTTTAGACGGTACAGAGCTTGCTATCAGTGAATCTCAGGAACGTATGGCAGTTGTTGTGGCGGCAGAGGACGCAGATAGATTTATCGCGCTGGCAGATAAAGAAAACTTGGAAGCAACCCTGGTTGCAACTGTTACCGAAGAGCCCAGACTGGTGCTGGAATGGAACGGTAAGAAAATTGTTGACGTATCCCGTGAATTCTTAAACTCCAACGGCGCAGAAAAGCACATTGATATTGCTCCTGCAGCTCCGGAAACCTATAGCACAAATTACTATAACGGAAGCTTCAAGGAAAGCCTGCTGGCACTGTCTAAAGACTTAAACGTTTGCTCCAAGCGTGGTCTTTCCGAACGGTTCGACTCCACCATCGGTGCAAACACCGTGCTGATGCCCTTCGGTGGCGTACGTCAGCATACGCCTGCACAGGCTATGGTGCACAAGGTTGCGGTGGAAAAGAAGCATACCGACACCTGCTCCTTGATGTCGTGGGGCTATAACCCCTTTATCGCTGAAAAGAGCCCCTTCCACAGCGCATATCTGGCAGTTGTGGAATCTGTTTCCAAGCTGATTGCTTCCGGTGCAGAGTTTAAGGATGTTTATTTAACCTTCCAGGAATACTTTGAAAAACCCTTAAAGGATCCCAAGCGTTGGGGTAAACCCATGGCGGCGCTTCTTGGCGCATTCCGTGCACAGCTGGACTATGAAATCGGTTCCATCGGCGGTAAGGACTCCATGAGCGGAAGCTTTGAAAACATCGACGTTCCGCCCACACTGGTTTCCTTTGCAGTAACCACAGAAAACAAAAAATATATCATTTCTCCCGAATTCAAGAAGGCAGGACACAAGGTTGTTCTGTTAAAACCCGAATACGACGAAAA
This sequence comes from Clostridia bacterium, assembly GCA_017396465.1. GTDB lineage: Bacteria > Bacillota > Clostridia > UBA1381 > UBA9506 > Congzhengia. Next base: position 2,855 of record JAFQLU010000135.1, read on the forward strand.
CGGTCTGCCCAAGGCAGAGAGCGTAAAGGCAATCTATAAAACCGTCAACGATTTAGTAAAAAGCGGCACAGTTGTCAGCGCATACACACCGGGTATCGGCGGCGTGGCAGAAGCAATCATGAAAATGACCTTCGGTAACGCAATCGGCTTTACTTTTGCGGAAAATGTGGTTCCCGAAAAAATGTTCCGTTACTACTACGGTTCTTTCGTACTGGAACTGGCAGAAGATGTTCCCTGCGGAAGAGTTTTAGGTTACACAACCGAGAAAAACGAGATTGTATTCGGCGAAGATGTGATTTGCGGAAACGAGCTTTTAGCTTCCTACGAAAGCACATTAGAGCCCATTTATCCCAGCATCACATCCGGCTCCACCAAAAAGCTGGATAACATTTCCTACATGGCTGAAAATCGTGTGGCACCGAAAATCAAGGTTGCAAAACCGAAGGTACTGATTCCTGTATTCCCCGGCACAAACTGCGAATTTGACACAGCAAAAGCGTTAGAAACTGCCGGTGCAGAAGCAGATATTTTCGTTATCCGCAACTTAACACCCCAGGCGGTTTCTGAGTCCTGCGACGCATTTGCAAAGCATCTTCGTGATGCACAGATGCTGTTCGTTCCCGGCGGCTTCTCCGGTGGTGACGAGCCTGACGGCTCCGGTAAATTCATCACGGCGTTTATGAGAAATGCCATGATTAAGGATGAAATCCATGAACTGCTCAAAAACCGTGACGGTTTGGCTTGCGGCGTATGTAACGGTTTCCAGGCACTGATTAAATTAGGCTTGGTTCCCTTCGGCGAAATCGTAGACACCGACGAAAACTGCCCGACCTTAACCTTTAACACCATCGGTCGTCACCAGTCCAGACTGGTTCGCACCAGAATTGCTTCCAATAAGTCTCCCTGGCTGGCAAACACCAACGTGGGCGATATCTACACCGTTGCAATTTCTCACGGTGAAGGCAGATTCTTAGCAAATGACGATGTGGTGAAGAAACTGATTGAAAACGGTCAGATTGCAACCCAGTATGTTGACCTAGACGGCGACGCAACAGAGGATATCCTCTATAATCCCAACGGTTCTGTTCTGGCAATTGAAGGTATCACCTCTCCCGACGGCAGAGTATTTGGTAAGATGGGACACTCCGAGCGTATCGGCGAAGGTCTTTATAAGAATGTACCCGGCGTATACGACATGGGTATGTTCGAAGCGGCTGTAAAATACTTTAAATAAACCATAAAAGCTCCGCCTGTTATTTATACGGACGGAGCTTTTCAAAAAGAAAAGGAGAATGAAAAATGCTTGCTAAAACACCTCCCATGGGATGGAATTCCTGGAACACATTTGCAAATAAGGTAAACGAAGAAATTATTTTAGGCGCAGTAGACGCTTTAGTGGAAAAAGGCTATAAGGACGCAGGCTATGAGTATATCGTTATCGACGATTGTTGGTCTTTAAAAAACAGAGATAAAGACGGGAAATTAGTTCCCGACCCGGAAAAATTCCCCCACGGTATGAAATACGTGGCGGATTATGTGCATTCCAAAGGCTTAAAATTCGGCATCTATTCCTGTGCCGGTGTACGCACCTGTGCAGGGTATCCCGGTAGCTACGGTCATGAATACACCGACGCCAAAACCTTTGCAGAATGGGGCGTTGACTTTTTAAAATACGATTTTTGTTTTTTCCCGAAATCCGGCGATAACAAAAATGCGTATCTCACCATGAGTATGGCTCTCAAGGCTTCCGGCAGAAAAATTCTGTTCTCCGCTTGCAACTGGGGAACGGATGAGCCCTGGAAATGGATGCGTTCTGTAGGCGTTCATATGTACCGCTCCACCGGCGATATCTATGATAACTACAAATCCTTCACCGACATCATTCAGAGCCAGGAGGAAAACTTCTGTATGTCTGCTCCCGGCTGCTTCAATGATCCCGATATGCTGATTGTTGGCATGCACGGAAAAGGTCATGTTGGCGAAGGCTGTGGCTACGAAGGCTGCACCGAAACAGAATATGAGTCTCACTTTGTTCGCTGGTGCTTGTGCAGTGCGCCTTTGATGATTGGCGGCGACATCCGCAACATGAGCCCCTTCTGCGAAAAACTGATGCAGAACAAGGCGCTGATTGCCATCAATCAGGACGAAGAAGCACGTCCGCCTTACAGAGTTGACGCAACCAGCTTCCAGTGGTCTCCGAAGGAAATTTTTATCAAGCATCTGTCTAACAATCGTTTTGCTATCGCTTTCTTCAACCATGCGGACAGCGAAACAGAATGCCAGATTTTCTTCCAGGAAGCAGGCGTTCCGTACTACTGCGGCGTGACCTTTGATATCACCGATGCGATTTCCGGCGAACATATCGGCGTTATCGACCAGGATTACTTTAAGGCAAGCGTTCCGTCCCACGGCTGCAGAATCTTCACGGCAGAGTTTGCGAAAAGATAAGGTTATTCCGGACGGAATAGAAGGAGCATTTTATGAAATACTTTGATACATATTCTTCCAACACCTGCGCCGGAAGCGGCAATCAGTTGCCTTTTTCCACCAATGGGCAGGTGTATACGGGACGGATTCTTTATAGAATCATGGCAGGAGGAGAGTATAACTACTCGTTTCTGTTTTCCAATACCATCGACAGCACCTTCAATGACGGCGCCATTGCCCACAACAATTTAGTGTGTGATAGCTGGGAGCTTTTAGCAATCCGCGCGGCGGTTTGCAAAAGGTGCGACATTTCCGATTTTGAAACGCCTTACGAGGGAAATGTTGAAGTGGGTGAATTTTTCCCGGTTACCGTTTCGGGAAAATCATCCGTTTCTGTGATGCCCGGTATGTTCTTTGCAACAGACCCGGTGAAGCTGAATTTTGAAGCTGGCGACTGGCTGTGTCTGGAAATGGAATACCGGGGCGATATGATTCCTTATCATGATGAAAGCATCATTCCCACATTCGTGAAAAAGGACGGCGAATGGAAGCATTCCAAAGACATTCCGTACCTGAGTATGCTGGGATGCGACAGAGCCATAAAGAAGAAAATCGGCTATCTGGGCGACTCCATCACCCAGGGCATCGGAACGGATGTAAACTCCTACAAGCATTGGAACGCCTTGCTTTCCGAAAAGCTGGGGGAGGATTACGCGTACTGGAACCTGGGAATTGGCTACGGCAGAGCAGACGATGCGGCATCAGACGGCGCGTGGCTGTTCCGCGCAAAGCATAACGATATCGTAGTGGTTTGCTACGGCGTAAATGATATTATGCAGGGATTTTCCGAGGAGCAGATTATCAAAAATTTTGAAAAGCTGGTTGGTTATCTTCATAAGGCAGGCGCGAAGGTGCTCCTGCAGACCGTGCCGCCCTTCAATCCTCCCACCGAGGGAAAACGGGTGATTTTTGAAAATGTCAACCGGTATTTAAAGGAGATTCTTTCTAAAAAGACGGAAGCATTTTTCGATAATGTTCCCGTTCTGTGGGAAAGTGAGGAACTGACTCACATCCCGAAATACGGCGTACATCCCGACGATGAAGGGTGCAGACTCTGGGCAGAGGCACTGTATCCCGTTCTCAAAGAACTGACAGAAAAATAAACAGAAAATGAAATGAAAAGGGGGTGTAGCAAAATGCACAGACCACACAAGGCAAATAAATTCCCCCTGATATAGCCATCTGTCTATCTCGAATATGCTAAAATAACATAAAACTTAAGGAAGAAATTCGTCGTACGGCGAATTTCTTTTATTTTATTGCCTTGTGCTTTGAACAAACTTCGCCACTCGACGTACTTTAGTACGCCTTCGGGTACCCAAATACCAAGTAATTGCTTGGTATTTGGCTCAGTTTGCCCAATCTGCACTATTTTCCGTCCACCCCAAAGGAGCTATAGCAAAATGAAATCATTTTGCTACAGCTCCTTTGTTTTTTGTCAGTCCATCTCTGCCCATATATCGGCATCGGAAGAAAAGGTTTTCAATCTGCGGCATGGATGCACATTTGCATCAAAACCACAGACGTTGATGTATTTACAGTAGCTGCAGGGATTTGTTTGTGTGCTGCGGATGGGATAGATATCTACTGTTCCGTTCATAATCTCAGCACCGATTTTTTCCACAGTTGTGAGAATATGATGTCGCAGTTTTTCTATTTTTGCATCATCAGCCAGCTTGGATAAGGATTCAGATGGCGTCCCATTCTTCGTGAAATATACAGGAATAATGGAGGATTGGCCAACAATACCGGAATCCATTGCATGAATGATCTCTGTTTTATCGGACACTAGTCCGGACAGCTTATATGTTTTAAGATCTGTTATAGGCTCGGTTTCCGGGCTCGGGATACCCTCCTGAATTGCATCATCCAGATGGAAGTAGAGCATGCCGCCGAATTTTACATCGGAAGCATCCGTTTTTCCTTTCATGCCGTCTGTGGCGGCGATAGAGTATACTGCCAGCTGCAAGGTATTACCGTTGAAAATATCAGCAAGACTGTATCGTTTCGAGCCGGATTTATAGTCGATGATTTTTAGATACAAATCTCCATGGTGTGTTAAAGTGTCAATTCGGTCAATGCGCCCGGAAAGAACAACCTTTCCACCGTCGGGAAGGGAAACGGTCACCGGGGGTAATTCTTCGTTTTCTCCGAATCCAACTTCAAAACCGGTCGGTTCAAAGTCACCTTTTGCTACCTGGGCACACAATGCCCAGACTGATTTGGTAATCAGGCTTTTCATTCTGTTTTTCAAGCTTTCCAATCTTCCGGCGCTAAATATATCTTTTGCATACATCGCGCTAAACATTTCGTCCGTAATACTGTCGCAAATGGATTTCTGTTCTTCTTCCGTTACAGTGCGGAAGGATTTCCCTTCTGCCAGAAGTCGACGGGAGAACTGTTCTATGATTTCGTGAAGAAGACTGCCAATATCGGGCGCTTCCACTTTCAGGATTTTCCGTTCTTTCGCCTTTAGTCCATATTCGATAAAGAAAGAGAAGGGGCAGGCGGCAAAACGTTCAAATCGGGATACACTTCCTTGCAGTGTATCGCCGTACAGGGCGGAAACGGTCTCGGGAGAAAGCTTTCCTGCGGTATTTTCGTAGGAGGCATACACTTTGGCGCGGTCCAGCTTTTCCTGATAGTCTGCGTCGGTATATAGTGTATCAAACAATTTTGTTGTTATGTCATTTTCTTCTGTCAGATGTGTCAGTAAATACTGATATGCGGAGGGCTTGGAGGAAACAGCCGTTTCGATGGGAAGCTCTTTGCTATCTGCTTCAAAAACAGGCGCGATCCCCGGAAATAACCGCTTCACACGGGAAACAAGGGTGGCAGGTCGCATGCCGTGCCCCTCACTGTCAGAAATAGAATAGCTGACAAAAAGCTTTTCGCCGCAGGCAGAAGTGGCGGTGTAAACTGAAAATTCGGCATCGGTGACCAATCGCTTGGAATCGGGTGCCACATAAATGCCACGGTCATTTAAGTATTCCCGTTCCCGGTCGGAAAGCAGCGCTCCGGCCTGAGGAAGCGGAGGAAATACACCGTCGTTTGCTCCCAAAATGAACAAAATACGGGGATTTTTAATAACGGAGCGATTCAAATCGCCATATGCCACCTGATCGTATACAGTCGGAATTACGCCTATGCTTCTCTGGGACAATCCAGCCTCCAGAACAGCGCGCATCGTCGATAATCCGGCGGTTTGTTCACCCAGAGCCGAAGTGAAAGCATCTAATGTCTGAATCAGGATATTATATACGTCGGTGAATTCTTCTGCCCGGCGAAGTAATCCTTTTTCACGGAAGGCTTTGGCTTTCTGCTCCATTTTTTCCGAAAGGTGCTCTTCTTCTAAAAACGTAAACAGGGCGTCCACACGTTCGTCGATGCGAAGGGAGGCGGAAAGACGTTCTTTCAATGCCAGAACGGGTGCAAGCAGACGGTTTTTCATGGAAAGAAAATCCACGTCGTTTTCCCGATTGTCTGCAGATTCAAATACACCGCGGATTTTGTATAAAAAGCGGTTATCATTTAACCAGTCGCCATATTCAATGCCGGCGGCAAGTGCAAAATTTTCCAGCTGCGCCGCGTCGTTGGGGGAGATGTCCGCGAAGCCGGATTTCATATATGCCACCATGTGCTGGGTGGAAATGCTTTCTAACAAATCAAAGAGAGAAAACAAATAAAGCACGACGGGATGGCTCAAAAAATCCTGCCGCGTATCGGCAAAAACGGGGATATGGTACAGCGGAAACTGGGAATTGATCAGGTCGGCATAGCCGTCATAGTCTCCGGTCACAACAGCAATATCCCGATAGGCTATATCATTTTCCGCAACAAGCTTGCGGATTGTAGAAGCAACATAAGTCACTTCCTCATATTTTCCTTTGGCAACATATATGGAGATATCTTTCGGGGTATCCTGCAGGGGAGAAACCTTTTCTCCGGCGAGTGCTTGTTCCAAAAGTCCCAGCTCTTCGGATATATATCGGGGATTTCCGGTGAGGATAACCGGAGGCAGAACAGAGGTGTTTGTATCCTGCGCCAATCGGAAAAGGCTCTGATAGGTGCGGAAGACACCGTGGAATACGGAAAGCTCCGAGTGTTTGCCTTCCGGCATACATAGTGTAACCGTAACAGATGCACCACAAACCAGAAACGCACGGATAACCGAAAGCTCGTTTTGCGTAAAACGGGAAAAAGCATCAATGAAAACACAGGTTCCGGCAAACAGAGCATTTTTCTGCGTCAATTCCGCCATCAAAGAAAGCTCATCGTCCGTGTCGCATTGACTGCCTGTAAGCAGTTCGTTGTATGCCTCATAGATGGATGCAAGGTCTGTCAGTCGCATGGAAAACAGACGGTCATCAACCTGCTCAGCAACTTCCTTTAGCGCGTCGGGAGATACCTGCCCCTTTTTGAGTTCGGAAATCATATCCATAAACAGAGAAATATGTCCGGCTTTTTCGGAAAAATTACGATAAAACAAAAGATTCTTGCGAACCTTGCGGATGGCTTTTAATACCAGCATGGCTTTTCCCGCACTATCTAAAGAGACAGAAGATGCACCGCAGGAAAGAAGCGTTTTTCGCGCAAGACGTCCGAAGGAGGTTACCTGAAACCCGTCGTGAATATATCCCTTTCTTTCAAGAAAGGCACTTTCTCCCTGATGGGAATATTGCTCAGGCACCAGCATCAGCACGCGCTTGCCCTGCTCCTCAGCGCGGACAGCTTCTTCTAAACAGTATGTACTTTTTCCGCTTCCTGCACGGCCCAGAACAAATTGCAATGACATATGCTTCACTCCTTCTTTTGTATCTGTGTATTGTGTAAAAATGCACACCTGCCGGAAACGGAAGGTGTGCACGTCTTACTCGGATAGGATGTGGGAAATCTCGGCACCGATGGAGACTTTCTTTTTCTTAAAAAGTGCTTCCAAGGTGCAATCAATGATTTCATCGCCGTTTTTCAGCAGGAACCCACCTGCCGTTTCCACAGAATCTGTGGAAAATTTCAAAAGAGGCATGGTTCGTCCTTCGTTTTTGATTCTGTTGTTAATCAACACGATAAAACGAATCAGGCTGAGACGGTTTTTATCGTCTACATTTAAAACGATTTCTTCATAACCGGGTGTTGCGTATGCAACAACGATGTCTGCCAGCAGTTCTTCGTATTCTTGCTGGGGCAGACAGACAATGTAGTCCAGAGCATCGGAAAAAAAGTCATCCGGGGGCAATTGCTCCTGTGCACACAGTGATTGGGAGATTGGTTCGGTTTCTTTCACCGGAAGCTGTGTTATCAGAAAGTCAATAGCTTTTTGTTTATTTTGCGGATTTCCTTTTTTATGTTCCATACGCAATGCTCCTTTAATATGTGAAATGGTCAGGTTTTTCGCTCTTTTTGCCGAAGGCGTATAAGATAGCATCGGCAATACGTTCGGATGCCAAGCCGTCGCCGTAGGGGTTCACGGCTTTGGACATTTTTTCATATTCTGCTTTGTCGGAAAGCAGGGCATAAGCCAGTTTTTCAATTTCTTCGCGGTTCACACCGGCAATCTTTACGGTGCCTGCCGTAACGGCTTCGGGACGCTCAGTTTCGTTTCTTAAAACCAAAACGGGCTTGCCCAAAGAGGGAGCTTCCTCCTGCAAACCGCCGGAATCGGTCATAACCATGTAGCAACGGTTCATCAGGTTATGAAGCTCTGTAACGTCTAACGGATCAATCAAATGAATTCTGGGATGATCTCCTAAAATACCGAACGCGGTATTACGAACCAGGGGATTTAAATGCACGGGATAAACCACTTCCACATCGGGGAATGCGTTTACCGTATTTAAAATCGCGTTGCAGATATTTTCTAAAGGCTCGCCTAAATTTTCTCTTCTGTGTGCGGTAACTAAAATCACGCGTTTGTTTTCAAAATCCAGAGTTTTCAGCGTTTCGTCGGCGAAAACATAATCGGGACGAACTGTGGTTTTGATTGCATCAATAACCGTGTTACCTGTGATATAAATGGTGTCGGGATTTACATTTTCTTTTAAAAGATTCGCTTCGTTGTTTTCTGTGGGAGCAAAATATAAATCTGCAAGATAAGTGGTCAGGCAACGGTTCATTTCCTCCGGGAAGGGAGAATATTTATCGTATGTACGAAGACCTGCTTCTACATGACCGATTTTGGTCTGGCAATAGAAGGATGCCAGCGCGCCTGCAAAAGTGGTCGTGGTATCGCCGTGTACCAAAACAATATCGGGTTTTGCTTCTGCGATTACACCTTCAATACCCTTCATAACGCGGGAGGTAATGTCAGAAAGCGTCTGTCCGGATTGCATGATATCCAAATCATAGTCTGCATGGATATCGAAAATATCCATCACCTGGTCCAGCATCTGTCTGTGCTGCGCGGTGATGCAAACAATGGACTCAATGTCCTCGCGTTTTTCCAAAACCTTTACTAAAGGCGCCATTTTAATGGCTTCCGGTCTGGTGCCGAAAACTGTCATAACTTTTATCTTGTCCATAGTATAATCCTCTCTGTCTTGATGTTTTTAGGAAAGGAAGATATCCACTATCGGGATGATTCTTCAGAATGTTCCGCATTTTCAGAATCAGCTTCTGTAGGCGCACCTTCCTGCAAAGCGGGGGCGGATTCTGCCGCCTCTTCCATTGGTGCAGGCTCTTCTTCCTTTTCTGCGTTACCGCGAGTGAAGATGATAAATACCACAAATAACACGATAAACAGAAGCAGAACCAATGCGCGCAAGAAGTTGGATACGAACATAACAATAGCGCTGATGCCCAAAATAGCACTTAAGGCATACAGAACGATAACTGCAGAACGGTGGGACAGTCCCATATCAATCAAACGGTGATGCAGATGTCCGCGGTCCGGCGTCATAATACCCTGGCCTTTCATCAGACGGCGGATAATTGCAAATAATGTGTCGAAAATGGGAAGTCCTAAAATCAGGAAGGGCAGTGCAAACGCCACATAGGACTTAAAGGGTCCCTGAATGGAAATGCAGGCAAGCACAAAGCCCAAAAAGGTTGCGCCGGTGTCGCCCATAAAGGTCTTAGCAGGGTTAAAATTAAAGGGCAGAAAACCAAAGCAGGAGCCTGCTAAAGCCGCCGCTAAAATCAGCATGGTGGGGTTGGCATCATGCTGCATCAAAAGGATGGAAACTAACGCCAAAGCCGCAATAGAGGATACGCCTGCGGCTAAGCCGTCCAGTCCGTCGATTAAATTCACGGCATTGGTAACGCCCACAATCCACAGAATACTGAAAGAGTACGAAAACCACAGAGGCATCTGCACCATCATATCCGTAAACGGATTGGAAACGGCAACGATTCTGACACCCATCAGCACGGGAATGGTTGCCGCAGCGATCTGGATAAAGAATTTCACGATGGCTTTTTTGGGTTTTAAGTCGTCCAAAAAGCCTAAAACCGCAATAATCAGAGCACCGATTAAAATACCGAGCAAGGGTTTATTGAGAGCACCGTTTATCATAAAGCTGGCAAAACAGCACACGCTGATGATGAACCCGTAAACGATGGCAACACCACCGATACGGGGCGTGGGCTTTTTATGCATACGGCGCTTGTCCTTTGGGATATCCAAAGCACCGATTTTAAAAGCGAGTTTGATAGAAAGCGGCGTGGTAGCATATGCTACAATCAGCGCCACTACAAATGCAAAAATAACGAAAAGTCCGTTCTGATTTGTCATAATGTACTCCTAAGTAAAAAATTACAAATAATATATGTATATCATTATATCCCTATTATAGAAAATTATATACCGAAAAAATGCGTTTGTCAATATAAATTCTGTTGTATTTTCATCTGTAATGTGCTATACTTAAGAAAAAGAAAACCCATCGGGGAGGAAATGTCTTTGAAACCGAAAGAGAAGATAAAACTGCATATCATTTCAACCGCGCAGGATGGCCGCGGTGTAGCAAGACATGACGGTCTGGTGGTCTTTGTTTCCGGCACGTTGGAGGGAGAAACCGTTCTGGCGGAAATCTATACCGTGCATAAAACCTACGCCACGGCAGGAACGATAAAAGTGTTAGAAAAATCACCATACAGAGCAGAGCCTTTTTGTCCTGTTCAGGAAATGTGCGGCGGTTGCCCGATGGCGCATATTATATATGAAAAACAGCTTGAGATCAAAAAACAAACTGTTTCAGATGCGCTGACGCGTCTGGGAAAATTTGAGCCGGAGTCTTTTCGGCTTGCAGATACCTGCGGCATGGAAACGCCTTTTCGCTATCGGAACAAAATGGTCTTTCCGGTTGGAGAGGAACGCGAAAAAGTTGCAGGTGGATTTTACGCGCCCAGAAGCCATAGGCTGATTGCCTTGTCCGATTGTGCGGCTGGGGAAAAAGCCGCATCAGCGGCACTCGGCTGTGTCACAGCGTTTATGAATCGGGAAAAGATTGCCCCCTATGATGAAAAAACAGGAAAAGGCAGTATCCGCCGCGTGTTTGTCCGTACGGGGTATCACAGTCGTGAACTGATGATTGTGATTTCCTCGGCAACGGAGCGGATTCCGAAAATAGACGCTCTGGCAGATGACCTTTTAGCGCAGGATTATGGTGAGTATCAGCTAAAAAGCATCATTTTAAATATCAACCGCAAGCCCAATAATCTGGTGTTGGGGGACAAAAATGTCACAGTATGGGGAAGTGATACCATCAAAGATACACTGATGGGGCTTTCCTTTACCATCTCGCCCCATAGCTTTTTCCAGGTAAATCCCATGCAGACCGAGGTGCTGTACCGAAAGGCATTAGAGCTTGCCGGAATCAATCAGGACACAACGGTGCTGGATATATATTGTGGTATCGGCACGATTTCTTTGTGTGCCGCAAAGCAGGCAAAGCATGTTATCGGTGTGGAAATTGTGGAAAAAGCCATCTCCGATGCCAAGGAAAATGCCAAGAAAAACGGAATGGAAAATGCAGAATTTTTCTGCGGCGCCGCAGAAGATGTGGTGCCGAAGCTGATAGAAGAGAAGATCAAACCCGATGTGGTGATTATTGATCCGCCCCGGAAAGGAAGCGACGAAAAAACCCTTGCGGCAATCCTTACGGCAAAACCGGAACGAATCGTTTATGTATCCTGCAACCCCGCAACGTTGGCAAGAGATGCAAGAGTGTTAGCAGACGGCGGATACCGTTTAGAGTGCGCAACGCCCGTGGACATGTTCCCGAATACGGAGCATGTGGAGTGCGTCGCGAAATTTACAGTATAAGAAAGAAAAGGTATGACAGATAATAAGAAACACTACATACAGTTTCATATTGCAAGAACAATTGCGGGTGCGATTATCGGCGCACTCGTTTTTGTGCTATGCTATTTTCATTTGTCATGGCGGTTGGGTGCAATATTTGGCGGTGTGATTCTGTTGTTCGGTGCGGGGAAGCTTTCTAAAATGAATCGAGGACTCCTGTGGCTTTTGTACGGCATATGGAGTGCCACACTTTTTTATATCACATGGCAGGCTTCCTATACTTCGGTGGGCGCCGGACACGAAATGCTGGTCACACCGGGAACTGTCGCGCTGAATATTTTGCTGATTGCTTTTGTGTGCATGGTGTGCTTTTTCCTGACGGCGAAGTGGAGAGCGTCGGTTGTGACAGGAACTTTTTTGTTGATACTTCTCTCCTTGGTAAACTGCGTAGTTTTTCAGTTCCGCGGAAAGGAACTGGCAATTGCGGATTTTCTGTCTGTGCGGACGGCAATGAATGTGATGGCGCAATACAGTCCCGTATTTCATCGGGAGATGATATGGGATTGGGTGATATGGATTACTGTGGCATGGTGCGGTTTTTCCCTGCCATCGATTCCGTGTGTCAAAAAGATAAAAACGCGGTTTTGTGTATTGGTGCTGGTTGTCGGAATGCTGTTGATTGTGCATATGTGCTCGTCTCATATCCCCATCAAAACATGGGAAAAGGAAGGCACACGCATCAACGGATATTATCTGAATTTCTATTTTGGGATTCGGGATTCTGTGGTGAAAAAACCGGTAGATTACGGAGAGGAAAGCATAAAACGGCTGGAATATATGTATTCCCATGAAGATGGAGTTTCGGGCGAGCTTCCTAACATTCTTGTAATTATGGATGAATCGTATGCTGACTGCAGTATTTTCGGGGAACAGCTGAAAACCAACCGTGCGGTGACGCCGTTTATCGACAGTTTAACGGAAAATACCCAAAAGGGGTATGCACTCACCTCGGTGTATGGCGGAAATACGGCGAATGCAGAATTTGAATTCCTGACGGGGCACACCCTGGGCTTTCTGCCAAAGGACTGCGTTCCCTATCAGCAGTTTATCCGCGGAAATCTTTACGCGATGCCGTATCTGATGCGTTCTTTGGGATACCGGGACATTGCAACCCATCCCTATTATGCCAGCGGATGGTCCAGAGAACGGATTTATCCTTATCTTGGTTTTTCAAAAGCAACCTTTATGGACAGCTATCCGCAACAGGATATATTGAGAGGATATATCAGCGACCGCGAAATGTTTGAATATGTTCTGCGCATTTTGGATGAAGCGGACGGTGGAGAAAAACCGCTGTTTCTGTTTGGAATAACCATGCAGAATCATGGTGGATACGCTTATAAAAAAGATGATTTTCAGCCCAAAATTCAATTGGAGGGGTACGAGCAGGAAATGCCGCTGGCGGAGCAGTACCTATCCTCTGTTTATGAAACGGACAGGGCAGTAGAATATTTGTTGACGGAATTGAAGAAAGTAGAGAAACGCACGGTTGTGCTGTTTTTCGGAGACCATTTTCCAAAAGTGGAAAAAGAATTTTATGAAGCGCTGCATGGCGGAGAATTTCAAACGCTGAAAGAGCAGCAGCTGCAGCACACGGTTCCGTTTTTTATCTGGGCGAACTATGATATTGCAGAAACCGAAACGCAGATTACTTCTTTAGGATATCTGGGACGGCATTTGCTTGATGCAGCAGGGATACCGCTTCCGCCGTACTATCAATTCCTGAAAGAGGCAGAAGAGGAGATTCCGGCAGTAAACAGCTTAGGATATTTTTCAAAGCTCTGGAATACATATAAACCGATAGACGAAGCGGTCGGTACAGAAAAAGAATGGTTGGATAAGTATCAGACGCTTCAGTATAACAACCTGTTTGACGGCAAAAATCGCAGTCCCTTATTCTTCGGACAGTATCTGCCGGAATAAAAAGGAGAGACATCATGAAAACAATTGTGGTATACAAATCCAAATACGGCTCCACCAAAACCTATGCGGAGTGGATTGCCAAAGAGCTTGGGTGTGAAGCGAAAGACGCCAAAAAGGTAAAAGCGGAGGACCTTACGCAGTATGATACCGTGATATACGGAGGCGGTCTTTATGCCGAGGTAATTGCAGGCGTCAGCCTCATCACAAAGCATTTTGAGACGCTGAAAGAAAAGAAGCTGATTGTGTTTTCCACAGGGCTTACGCCCCTTGACTGCACAGATTATTACGGCAAAATGGTAGTGGAAAAGAATTTCACACCGGATATGATGGAGCGCATAAAGCTCTATCATTATCTCGGGAAAATGGTGGTGTCCGAGCTTTCTCTTCCCCATAAAGCGGCGATTAAGGGTTTGAAAAAGCTGATGTCCTCCAAGGAAAATCCCACGGAGATGGAAAAGCTTTTAATCTCTCTCTGCGATGCGGACGGCGACTTTACGGACAAAGATGCAATCGGTGAGCTTGTGGCATATGCCAAGCAGGATGTGGTGTGATGCAAAAAGGATGTTTAACGGGAAACCAACTGAAAATACTGGCTCTTGTTGCCATGACATGTGACCATGTGGGAAAGTTTTTGTTTCCTCATGTGGTGTGGCTTCAGCTGTTTGGCAGAATTGCCTATCCGATTTTTGCTTATATGATAGCGGAAGGGTGCACCTACACCAAAGACCGCAAAAGATATTTAGGGCTTTTAGCACTTTCTGCGGCGGTGTGTCAGGCGGTGTATCTGTTTGTGATGCACTCTTTATACCAATGCATTATGGTAACCTTCATGCTTTCGGTATCCCTGATTTTTGCGCTGGATTACGCAAAAGTGCAGAAAAAAACAAAAGGCTTTTTCGTAGCCGTCGGAGCGGCACTTGGCGTGTATGTGCTGACCGAGGTTATGCCGGAAGTGGTTCCCGGTTTTTATATTGACTATAGCTTCTGGGGCGTGATGCTTCCGGTTTTCGTGTACTGCGTGCAGGGAAAATGGAACAAGCTGGGTATGGCCGCAATCGGTCTGATTCTGCTCGCCGCGGATTCCAACCGATTGCAATGGTACGCACTTTTCGCCGTTCCGATTCTGGCGCTTTATAACGGGGAGCGCGGAAAAACGCGGATGAAATATTTATTTTATGTCTATTACCCTGTCCACCTGGCGGTGGTCTATCTGCTGGGACAGTGGCTATAAGGAGGAGCAAGCATGGCATTTTACGATTGGAACAAAAAAAATGATGTAATCAGTAACTTCATCGGCTTAAAAACGCAGCATGAAGGAGAAAACAGCGGACAAGGCTTAGGCTGCGGCGGTATTTTGCTTTTGGTGGCTTGCGTGCTGCTGTTTTGCATTCTGCTGATGCTGGATTGCAGGATATGGGTTTCTCTTATCATACCCTGCGGTATATTTGCGGTGGTGTACATCGCAGGAAGAATGATTCTCAAAAGAAAACAGAAAAAGGAGAAAAATCATGTGGACTTGTAAGAATTGCGGAACGGAAAATGAAGGGTATGTGTGCACCGGATGTGGCGCGGCATACGAGGAGGAACGGACAGAAGATACGCCGAAAAAGAACAAAACCTATATGGTTTTAATCGTGGCTTTAGGCGTGCTTCTTTTGGCTTTAGTGGTGCTTCTGACAGTACTGCTCACCATGAAAAAGAACGAAGAGCCCCAACCGGCACAGGTAGTGAATGTGGTAACAACTGTTGCACCAACCGAGTCGCCGGAGGATACGGTATATGATAACGGGACAAACGAAGATTTTATGGAAGAGCCTGTATGGAGCACAGAAACGGCAGAACTCACAGGGGTTGCTGCAGAAAATGATGCACCCACCTATTCCCGTCGGAATATTCATCTCACAAATGTAGAGGAATACATAGATAAAACCATTCGTCCCATATACAATATGATTGCAGAGAAAAACAAAACTCTGTCTTCTTCTGAGACGGACGGCATCACGAAGCAATTCGCAGATGCATCCATGCCGCGTATGTCGGATGTAACCGTGGTATGCGTAACATATCCTGCGGGAACGGATGGAGACCCCTATTCCAGACAGTATTATTTCGACCCTGCTACGGGGGAATTCATCTTCGCATTTATTTTTGACGGAACAAAGGAAGAACACCGTCTGTATTTCTATAAGGATTCTTTAATCCACCATAAGGTGCGTCATAATGGAGGCGAGGATGTGACAACGGACAACCCTACGGATGACTATCTGCTTTCCATGGCAAACGATGCTATCCGTGAGGCATATGCCGGAAGATAGAAATATGAAAAAACGGATTGTAACGGTAGTTGCCGTTGTGCTTGCAGCGCTTTTGATTTATATCGCCATATGTGCCGTTCTGATTTGTACCTATGCCGATAACAGGGATACACGCCATGCGGATTGTGCTATTGTGCTCGGTGCAGGTGTGGGAAAGAGCGGGCCGTCTCCCGTGTTCCGGGAGCGGATTCTGCATGGCGTGAAGCTATATGAATCCGGGCAGGCAGATTTCTTGATTTTCACCGGTGGCGTTGGAGACGGTGCGAATGTTTCGGAGGCGGACACCGCAAAACGGTTCGCCGTGTCCTGCGGTGTGCCGGAGGAAGTGATTCTTTTAGAAGAGCAGTCCCGTTATACCCACGAAAATCTGCAGTTTGCCAAAAAGCTGATGGACGAGCATGGGCTACAGACTGCGCTGATTGTCAGCGATCCGCTTCATATGAAGCGCGCAATGCTCACAGCGCGGGATACGGGCATGGAATGCTATCCGTCACCTACGGAAACCTCACGGTATCAGAGCTTCCGCACGAAAGCATCTTTTCTTGTGCGGGAAACGGCTTGCTATATCGGATACCGGGTCTATCGGATATTTGACTGAAACTGCATAGCGGATGAAAGGAAAACTATTACAAGCAAAGGAAATTTTTCAAAATTCTCTTGACAAATTCGAATAAATGTGGTAAATTCAAATTAACCTACTAATTGGGTAGTATTTAAAAGGAGATGATGACATGAAAAAGAAAACCATAATTGTAACGGCAATCCTGTGCGTAGCATGCCTGTGTATCGGTGCTTCGGCTGCGAGCATAATTCAGGATATCAAAGCGCAGCTTCGCCCGGATTTCACGGTGTATGTAGACGGAGAAAAACAGGTGTTCCGCGATGTGAACGGAAATGTGGTTGACCCGATTCTTTATGAGGGAACCACCTATCTTCCCTTAAGAGCCATCGGTCAGCTGATGGGAAAAACCGTTTATTGGTATGAAGATGAAAAGAAAATTGAACTGAAGGAAACCACAGTAACCGACGCAGATGTCATCGTCCACGATGACGCGCAGAAAAACACACAAAAGCAGGAAGAAAAACAAGGAGAGAAACAGGAAAAAGCTGCAGAGAAAGAGCAAAAGAAGGAAGAAAAGCTTGTAGAAAAACCGAAGGAAAAAACGGTAGAAGAAGCGGCTGATTTCATCGGAGAAGAAAAGGCAAAAGCCATTGCTTTGGAAAAAGCGGGATTCTCTGAAAGCGAAGTTCGTATGGAACGGGTGAAGCTGGACAGGGAAAACGGACAGATTGTATACGAAGTGGAATTTAATAAGGACCGCGTGGAATACTCTGCAGAAATCTCAGCTGCTGATGGCACGATTGTTTCCTGGGATGTTGACTACGACGATTGATTATAGTATAATAAAGGCGTACACAGTTTGTGTGCGCCTTTTCTTTCGGGAAAGGAAGTCCCTGATTTTGTGTGAGGTGATTCTGTGAAAAAATTCTTATATATCGGCGGTCTCATCGGTCTGACATTGTTCGTTTTATGTGCTGTTTTTTTGCTTTGTATCAGCGCGCATATGAAAAATACGGTAAATGACCGTATTTTTTCCACGCCGGACGCATATAATAAAGGTCGGGCGGAAGCGGTTATGGTGCTGGGAGCAGGCGTTTCGGAAAACGGAACGGTCAGCTATATTTTAAAAGACCGGTTAGACTACGGCATTGCTCTTTACAAAAACGGTTCTGCGGCAAAAATTCTGATGAGCGGAGACCACGGCAGAGTGCATTACGATGAGGTAAACGCCATGAAGGATTATGCCATCCGTCAGGGTGTTCCCTCGGAGGATATTTTTATGGATCATGCCGGGTTTTCCACCTATGAGAGTATGTACCGCGCGAAAGAAATTTTCGGGGTGCAGAATATGATTGTGGTAACGCAGCGATATCATATGTACCGTGCGCTTTATATTGCGGAAAAAATGGGGATTGAAAGCTATGGTGTTGCCGCAGACCAGAATCTGTATGGCGGGCAGACCATGCGCGATATCAGAGAACTCCTGGCGCAGTGTAAGGACTTTTTCAAAACAATGCTTATGCCCGAGCCTACATATCTGGGCGAAGCCATTCCCATTTCGGGGAGTGGCGACGCAACCAACGACAAACAGAAAACGGAGGAACCTTAAGTGGCACATATCATCATGACATATCGCTCGGAGCAGCTGGCAAAGGACACGGATATTCATATTCACATGCCGGAGGGCATACAGAAAGGGGAAAAGCTTCCCGTTTTGTATCTTCTGCACGGTATCGGCGGCTCTGCCGCATCCTGGGATAAATATTCGTCCATTGGGCGGTACGTTCGCAACAAAAAGCTGATTGTGGTAATCCCGGACGGCGGAAAAAGCTTTTATATAGATGAGGTATACGGCGAAAAGTATTATAGCTACATCGCAAAAGAGTTGCCCGATATGATTGAGGCAACCTTCCCTGCATCGGAGGAGCGGTATATTGCAGGGCTTTCTATGGGAGGATACGGTGCGTTCCGCATTGCACTTATGAATCCGGAGCGATATCTTTTCGCGGCATCTTTTTCCGGTGCGGTGGATATTGAAGCTCTGCTTCCTTATGACCACGAGCGATTCATGGCAATCACGGGCGGCAATTTTGTGCCGGAGGAAATGGATTTGTTTGTTCTTGCCAAAAAGGCAGAGCAGGCAATGGTGAAACCGAAGCTGTATCAATGGTGCGGTACGGAGGATTTCCTCTATGAGGGAAATGTGAAGTTTAAAGAATTTATGGAAAAAACCACCTTTGACTATACTTACGCAGAGGGCACCGGCGACCATAACTGGCAGTATTGGGATAAACAAATCGAAATCTTTTTAGGGTTCATCGGTTTTTAAAAGCATATCAAAGGGGCAGTCTCACTGAATGAGTGAAACTGCCCCCTTCTTTTATACTTCTGTGCAATTGTCTAAAAGCTGTTTGTAAAGCCGCATGGTGTCATATGCACTATCGGGTGTTACAATTTCCGGTGCAGTATTTTGCAGGATGCAGTCTGCAAAATACTGTAGTTCCAGCTGATGTCCGGAAACATCGGAAAGGTTTGTGCCTTTGGCTTCTTCTTTTTTCTGTTCCACCTTTAAGTCTACCGGTTCGCCGTTTTTTGTAACAATGCCGCCACGGCACTCCACATACCCTTTTTCAAACACGGCATAATAAGAAGAAACAAAGGGGATATCTCCCTGATAGAACCCACTCGTTACCTGCACAATCGTGCCGGGATATATAAGCTGTGACTCCACGAAATCGTTTTCATTCTGCATTTTGTGGTAGGTGCAGGATGCCTTTTGTGGCATGCCGAACACATACTGCACAAAATCCAGATCATGGATAGAAAGGTCTAACAAGCTTCCGCCGCCCTTTTTCCGATCGTGCCGCCAAAGCTCCCAATCAGAAGGAATCTGGCAGCTTCTGTGGAACGATACATGGAGCGCTTTTCCCAGTTCGCCGCTATCTACAACCTCCTTGAAATAACGATGCGATGCATGAAACCGAACCACGTGCGCCACCATAAAGAGGCGCTTGCTTTCTTTTGCTGCTTCCAACACACGTTCTGCTTCTTCCACGCAAAGTGCCATGGGTTTTTCGCAGGTAACGTGTGCACCGGATTTCAACGCTTCCACCACCATATCGGCGTGCATATAGGTGGGGGTGCAGATGTCTATGATATCTAAACTTTCTTTTTCCAGCATTTCCGTTATGGTGCCGTATATGTTGACTGTATCCACTCCGACTTTTTCGTTTACCATATCGGGCGAAAGTTCCACAACGGCAACCACTTCCGTATTTTCAATATTCTGATAAGCTCTGTAGTGCACCATGCCCATAGAGCCCAATCCAACCAGCCCGACTTTTATCATAATAACGCCTCCAGATATGTTTTTGCCGCTAAAATATCTTTGATTTGCTGTTCGCCGCTGATTTCCCGTTCAATATTCAAAGGGCCGGCATAGCCAAGCGCTTTCAGTTTGGCTATAACAGCAGGAAAATCTGCTTTCCCCTGTCCGATGGGAACTTCTTTTCC
>JAFQLU010000010.1 GCA_017396465.1 Clostridia bacterium
TCATTTACATTGATAATTGAACCGTTTGAAATAACGTCATCGGTTCCTTTCTTGTTGGAAGAGCGTCCTCCAACTCTTTTTTCGCCCTTCTGAACAAGGACGTCTGCATCTAAGCTGTCGCAATAGAAATAATCACGCCACTGGTCAGCCAAAACGCCGCCCATAGCACCTAAACCTGCTTTTAATAATCCCATTGTTATTCTCCTTTCATTTTAAAGCTTTTATTGGTCTCACCCCTTCGGAAGCTCAATTCTCGTAGTCCAATCCATGATTCTGGAAACAATTGCCGCTGCCTCGCACCGTTTGATGTTTGCATCGGGATGAAATGCCATGTTTTCATCGCCCACCGCAATGCCCTTGTTATAAAGATCTAAAATCTCATAAGCATAGGGCGTGGTGTCATATACGTCGGGAATATCTGTAATCGGAACATCGTTCGGATTCTCATACCATTCCTCATAGGGGTCACAATGAGAGAAGATATATGCCATCTGTCCTCTTGTGATGGGGGCGTCCCAATCAAAGGAAATATAATCTTCAATCATACCGTACTGATAACAGTAATCCACATAGGGCTGATACCAGGGACCTTCCGTGTATTCCGGAATCTCTTCAAAATAAATAGAACGGATGCTGGCAGCAATTTTTGCCGCTTCTGCACAGGTCATGCCTGCATCGGGATCGAAAATCGTTTCGCTTTTGCCGTTGATAATTCTGTTCGTGTACGCAATCTGCACAGCGTTATAATACCAGCCGTCAACAGGAACATCTTCAAAGGGCAGAAGCTCAACATCCGAGCCCTCTACAAATCCGCAGATACTGCATACCATATTGCCATGCTCGTCATATCCGCCGTCTTCGTGGCGTAAGACATATTCGAAACGATCATCATTCTTTGCCTCTAAAATTTTGTAGTACAATTTGTCTATGTCCACATCGCAATCAATGTAAAACAGAAGATCTCCCGTTCCCAGAAATGCGTCTTTTCCGATAACGGTATTTTCGTCAAAGCTTGTAATCACCGTGTAAAGCTCGGCACAATTTGCAAAGGCTCTTTCGCCTATGATAGAAACAGTTGACGGAAGTTCAACCGATGTTGTGTTGCAGCCTTCAAATGCGCTTTTTCCAATGACAGATACGCCTTCGGGCAAAACTACATCTGTAATCCCCAGGTCAAAGAACGCCTGCTCCCCGATTTTCACAACGGGAATCTCATTGACCTTTTCCGGAACAACAACCCATTCTCCACCATAATACGCAGTAATTTCTCCGTCAGAGGTTATTTCATAATCCGTATTCCCTGTTTCCTCTGCCTGAACTGCTGCAAAACTACTGAAACAAAATACCATGAGCATCATAACTGAAATGAGTTTTTTCATACTTCTTATCCTCCTGAATTTTTCCACATGGCACACGAGATTTCCGTGTACCAATATCATATTTTTATCATTGCATCAGAAGCTTCCGCCGCCACCGCCGTGGCTTCTGCCCGACGATGATGTGTGGCTTCCTGAATTATTTTTCGGTTTTTCTGTTTTGGTAATATGGCTATACAGGAACAAATCTCTCGACATTGTGAGCCGCTTACTTCCGGGCTTCATATAATCTGCCGCATAGTCGTTTGCCACCGCGGTTTTCATCTTGGAAAGCTTGCTCTGCATCATAATCCAGGCAAGCACAAGCGGAAGAATCAGCGCACAACCGATAACAACAATCGAAAAGGTTCCGTCGGTCTGCTCTACATTATAAGGCTCTCCGTTTGCCGCCATGGCAAGAAGCTCTTCTGCCAAATCTGCAAAGGTGTCCATCGCCATGTAATAATCATCGCTTGACAGATAAGGCTGAATTTCGCTCTTTACATATTCAATACCATTACCGTTGAATACTTCTTCTCCGTATGCATGAGTGGTAATCCAGTAGTCCCGCTCGGAGGAGCAGATGTAGAGCATAATACCGTCATCATTCGCCCCCGCGCCGTAACCATTGTAATCATAAATATCATCTGCGGAAGACATTGCATCATAGCTTGTCATATCAACCTCGGTTACAATTGCAACCTCGAAATTGTATGTTTGCCGGATATCTTCCAGCTTTGCAGAAAGGTCTTCAAGCTCACTTCCGGTTAAATACCCTGCATCATCTATCACGGGAGGATTCGTAAACTCTGCCGCAAATGAGGGAACCGAAAGGCTTACGCAAAGCATGCACATAAACAATAATGAAACAATTCTTTTCATATCCTCACCCCTCCTTACAGCAAGAAGCATGCAACAGCGATTGCCACCGCATATGCAATAGCTGCAATGCGCGCAAAATACTTCCACTTTTTGCTCTTGTCCACAGGATATTCGCCTACTACCTTACCGGTCTGCCCATTGATGGCAAACTGATAATTCTTGTCAAGATAGCGAATGTTCAGCATCCAAACAGGAAGGAGAGAATATCTGATTTTACCGTTTGAGAAATTCACTCTTGTTTGCTCGGGATGAACTGCCATATATGTACCTGTCGTGTCGTTAAAGGCAGAAATGGTTGAATTTTTTACGCGATCATTGGCTCTTTCAATGCTTTCTTCTGCTGACACATCGTATTTATCAGCAAGATAACCGGAAAGATATGCGCCGTTAAAATCAACTGCATCTGCGTAGTTATAAGGCTCTACCGCCTCCATATAAGCATCGTCTGCTTTTTTTGAGCCGTCTACAGGAATGTTGGCAAAGCCTATGCTGCCGGCTCTAAGCAGCTTATAAAAATCAGTTTTGGTGTAGTTATAGTTTGCATCGCTCCAGCTGGTGACTCTTTCTGCGCGATATGTAATTGCCGCATCACAGTCGCAGTCAAACATCCAAAATGGAACATACACACCTGCCATCTCTTCAATTTTCTTCTTACTCTTGAATGCATCGGGCAGAAACGGCGCGTTCTTAAAATCTGCTTCAAACGCCTCCATAGCCGCTTTTTTGTCTACCTTAAAAGGAATAATGTAGTCCGGGCGAAGTGCTCCTTCAAACTGACCTTTTACCACAGTAGACTGACCGCAGTAAGGGCAAACCGTTGCACCCAGGGTGTCATCACCCGTGATTTCTGCACCGCAGGACGGGCAGGAATAATTAGCAAGATTGATTTCGTTTGTGTCCTCGTAGCATCTGGGTTCGTAATGTTCCCAATCATACTTGGATTCACCGCCTGCAGCTTCCATTCCATCATGCATTTGCTGCATGGTTTCAACAGGGAATGTGTTGTCACAGGAGTCGCAGTGCAGTTCGTTACCTGAAAATACAAGCGGCGCACCACAGCATGGACATTTGTAACTGTTTAACGCTTCCATAAATCATGCCTCCCTTCTTTATATTTTTATTATATCAAAAAAAAATTGCTTTGTAAATATACAAATTAAAATGTGGTTTTGGACAGAATCACGACAAAACACATCCTTATTTCTTTGACAAGAGTGCTGAAAATCACTTGTTTTTTTTGATAAAACCGATATATTTATATTTTTCAAAATGATATACTTATAATGAAAAACCATGGGGATGGTTTATAACAATTCGAAATACAAATGGAAGGAGAGTATTTTTATGAAAAAGATTACGGCAATTTTTGCTGCTGTTACGCTTATGCTGAGCATGTTGCTCCCCATGAGCGTCAGTGCAAAAACCACAGTAGAAATGGCGCATGTTGCCGGCGAAACAACAACACTTCGCGTGGTAGACCTGTTCTCCCGTTGGAAAAGCGACAACTATGGTATGGACAGTAATGTAAAAAGAAATGGCGTCGAGTATGTTGCATACACCGGCAATCAGAACGAATCAACAGGCGGTTCTGTGGAAGAAAACTATGTAACCGTTACCTTTCCTGAAAACGGCACATACACCTTCACCTTTGTTGCCCACAAAAAAGCACAGGCAACCGTGAACCTGATGCTGGATGACACCGTTATCGGCACACAGGCAAAAGACGATGAAGTAGGTGCAGGCGTGAACATTGCAGACCAGTTTGGTGACTCTGTGACCGCTGCATGGTTCGGTCCCACCGGTTATGCAAGCCCCCGTGAATACACCGTTACCGCCGAGGTAACAGCCGGTGCACACCGTGTAGGGTATGACGTTACCCCCGCATCTGACGGACGTATTATTCTCTTTATCGGTAATATCGATATTACCGGCCCCAGCGAACCGGAGCCTGAACCGGAACCGGATTATCCCGATATTTCTGCAACAGAAGAAACCCGTATTGAAGCAGAATCCATCATTGAAACAACATACGGTACCGGTGAAAGCACCTGGGCGAACTTACAGAACAAAATGATGTTCTACGGCGGCGGTGGAGTCAGTGCAAACTTCTATGCCGGCACAAACGGCGACAATTATCTTTGGGGCGAACCCGATGCAACACACTTTAAGCTTCGCACAACCAGAGAATTCGTAGAATCTCGCTGGTATGATGTCTCCTATGTTGTATCTTCCCAGAAATCTTCCGGCTCTGTCAGTCCGGTTGTTGTTTCTCTGCAGCCGATAGGCGGCGGAGAGGCAATCGTCATCGGCTCTAATGAATATCCGGAGGGCGGCAAAGGTGACGGAAAGTATATTGAAGACGTCACCATCACAGACTCCTCTGCAAACTTTATGAACACCTACTGCGGCGTATTCCGCTATAACACGGCTGTATATGTACCGGCAGGTGACTATGTTGTGGAATTTACACCGCTTATCACCGCCGACAATAAATACAAATTCTACGCGGACTACATTGCATTTACCCCGGGAACAGAACCCGTACCGGATTATCCGGACATTTCTTTAACCGGCGAAACCAGAATCGAAGCAGAAGACATCCTCGTTACCAAAATCGGTACCGGCTTAAGCGATTGGGGCACCAACACATCCCTGCAGAACAAGGTTATGTTCTACGCAGGCTCCGAGGTAAGCGACAATTTCTACATCGGTTCATCAGCCGCATATGACACACACCTCTGGGGTGAGCCCGATGAAACCCACTTTAAGGCATACACAAACAGAGAGTTTTTAGAATCCGGCTGGTATGATTTTGAATACATGATGTCCGGTGCAAAAAGCGAACACGTCAGCGCTGTATCCATCGTTTTAACACCTTTAGACGGCGGCGACGCGATTATTGCCGGAACCAATCCTCATCCCGATAACGGCGCCGTGGATAACATCGACATTACGCCCGTTACCATCACCAACTCCTCTGCAACCTTTATGAATACCTGGATGGGTTCCTTCCGCTACAATACAACGGTTTGGGTGCCTGCAGGCAACTACAGAATCGAGATTCTTCCCGATGCTGCAGAGGAAGACGGAA
>JAFQLU010000136.1 GCA_017396465.1 Clostridia bacterium
TACAGCGTGTGATCCGACGTCTTCGTCACCTTCGTGGCACTGGTCACCGAGCTGCCGCCGCTCTTAGTGATATCCGCATCCAAAATTGCGGTTTTAAAGCCGTCACGGTTGGTGAGAACCGCCATCATGGAGGTTACCGAGGATTTTCCCACGCCGCCCTTACCGGACACGATACCAATCACCTTTTTAATGTTAGAGAGGCGGTGGGGCGCCTCTAAAAAGCTTTCTTTTCTCTCCGAGCAGTTCTGCTCGCAGGTTTCACAGTTGTGAGTACATTCACTCATGATTTGCACCTTCTTAACAAGATATTTTCTTTATTATACCACTTTCCTCTGCGTTTGTCTACAGTTGTAATAATAATTTCATCTTGATTTTTTTGGAAAAAGGTTGACTTTATGAGCGGTTTATGTTATATTTTATTATGTACATATGTACAAGCAACATTATTTTCTATATTTCAGGAGGAACAGCTCAATGCAGACAGGCAAAGTAAAATGGTTCAACGCGCAGAAGGGTTTTGGATTCATTGCTGCAGAAGACGGTACTGACGTATTCGTTCACTTCTCTGCTATTGCAATGGAAGGTTTCAAAACTCTGGACGAAGGTATGGACGTACAGTTTGAAGTTGTTGAAGGTGCAAAAGGCCCTCAGGCAGCAAACGTTACAAGACTGTAATCCCCAGCTTTTGGGCTTCATATATATATTAAGACCTATATGTGAGACATGTAATTCCCAATGCAAGGCATACCAGAAAGCCCCGAAACAGCCGTTCCGGGGCTTTCATTTTGCAATTTGAGTTGTTTATTTTAAAGAATTCGAGGTAGTAATATGAGTATTATCAAAAGAGCAATAGATGCACAGGGTCTGGTTCGCGTCAGCTTTATCGACAGCCGCGACATCGTGCAAAAAGCAGTAGACATTCACAATACCACACCCGTCGTGACGGCGGCTTTGGGCAGAACCTTAACCATGGCGGCTTTAATCGGCAGCGGCATGAAATCCGAAGAGGACACCGTTTCCACCTTCATCAAGGGCGACGGTCCCATCGGTACCATCGTCTGCACCGCCGACGGCAAAGGAAACGTGAAGGGCTGCGTGGCAAACACGCAGGTGGACCTTCCCTTAAAATCTAACGGCAAGCTGGATGTAGGCAAAGCCGTGGGCAAGGGTACACTTGCCATCACCATGGATTTGGGACTGAAAGAGCCTTATGTAGGTCAGGTTCCGCTGGTTACCGGCGAAATTGCCGAGGACTTTACTTATTACTATGCAAAATCCCAGCAGATTCCCACCGCGATTTCCTTGGGCGTTTTGGTAGACACCGACTATAGCGTGAAGCAGGCAGGCGGTCTTTTTGTTCAGCTGATGCCCGGATGCGACGACGAAACGGCGGCGCTGATTGAAGAAAACTTTACTGCTTTAAAGCCCGTTACCACCATGCTGGAGGAGGGCATGTCCCCCGATCTGATTATCACCAGCGTGATGGCAGGCTTGTTTTTCAAGGATTTAGACGATGCGGAATATGAATACCGTTGTGATTGCAGTCGCGAAAAAATTGAAAAGGCGTTAATTTCCTTGGGCGAAAAAGAGCTCCTTTCTATGATAAACGAAGACCACGGTGCGCAGGTTACCTGTCGGTTTTGCCCCGAGGTGTACCAGTTTACTGAATACGAGTTGGGTGAGCTTCTGAAAAAAGCAAAAGCAAAATAAAAAAGATTATGCCATGGCGTACAGAATTCAGATTCAGAAATAAGATGATGATGCGGATGCCTCCCAGGCATCCGCATTTTTTCGAAAAAATATAAAATTTCTCTTGACAATTCGGTTTGTATCGTGTATAATAATCTCTGTTGTGAAAACAACATGGGCGCATAGCTCAGCTGGGAGAGCATCTGCCTTACAAGCAGAGGGTCACAGGTTCGAGCCCTGTTGCGCCCACCATAAAAACGGCTATTCTTTGAATAGTCGTTTTTTATTTGTGTCCGAAGGACACAACATCGTTTTGAAATAAGATTTCAAACATCATCCTCCTCACAATTGTGAGGGGCTTTCTTTTTTCCGCATATATTGCTTTTTTAAAGCCACTATGCTATAATAGTCATAGAGGCTTTTTTATATGAGACATTTGAAAATCTGCCAGGAGGCTGAACATGATATACAAAAACATTGAAATCTATAACATTGCAGAACTGATTTATAATGATGACGGAAGCGTTTCCTGGAAGCGCGTTCCCTCCGATGTGCACAAGGAAATGGAAGCACCCAATGCGGATTTGGTTGCCCATAATTCTACAGGCGTGGAGCTTCGGTTTGTGATAAAAGGCGATTCTGCCATCATCCGTATGAGCACACGAAACAACAACCCGAAATCTTTTTCTACTTTCCATGTATACCGAGGCGGAATTCAGGGCGGCTGGGAAGATCATGAGGTCCATCGTCATGTGACGGGCGAGGTGCAGGATTTTGAAATCAAAAAGAGCGGAAACCTCCCTCACTTACGGGAAATGACTAAAAAAAGCGGTCTGGATTGGGATCCTGAAGTTGTTCGGATTATCTTCGACAGAGGCAGCTATAAAATATACGATATCATCGGTGATGTGGAGCCGCCCAAAAAGGAGATGTGCCCCAAAAAGACGCTTTTATCCTACGGCTCTTCCATCACCCACGGCTCCAACTCCATTGATATGTCCCACGCCTGGGTTTCCCTTGTGGCGCACAATCTGAATATGGACGCACGAAACTTAGGGATGGCAGGAAGCTGTGCATTAGAGCCTGCTATGGCAGAATACATTGCATCCGAGGGTGAAAAAGGCAACTGGGATATTGCCACATTAGAGCTTGGCATCAACGTGCTTTCATGGGAAGAGGAGAAAATCTACCAAAGAGTGGAAAACATCCTCAAAACAGTTGCCGGCAGAAATGCGCAAAAGCCCATTTTCGTGATTTCCCCCTTCTATTATTGCGGTGACGATTTCAGCGGAAATGACAATGCAAAGAACTGGCGGAAAATCATTGAAGAAATTGTGAAAAAGCGAAACTATCCCAACGTGACTTACATAAATGGAATGGATGTCATTGGCGATATGTCTTATATGTCTGCCGACGAAGTGCATCCCAATATTTACGGCGTTCAGCGCATTGCAGATGTGCTGACAGAAAAAATCAAAACCGTTTGCGGTATCTGATAAGGGAGCTTATTATGCAAATTTATTTAGACGATTATTTATACCTTTCCGACGGCAAAAACGCATCCCCGGCTCTCACGGAAGCCATTTGCGCGCTTTCCGACGGGGATACTCTGCTATTGTCGGAACAACGATATGACCTTTTCCCTTCGGGCGCTTCGGAAGATTATTACTATATTTCCAATAACGATGCATCTTTAAAGCCCATCGCATTTCACCTAAAAAACAAGAAAAACATCACCGTAGACGGCGGCGGTGCAAGCCTTATGTTCCACGGGCATATGGTTCCTTTTGTTTTGGACAATTGTGAAAATGTGACGGTGAAAAACCTTTCCGTAAACTATGAAATTCCTCATTACGCCCAGGGAAAAATCATAGAATCTGCCGAAAATCGCTTGGTGCTTTCCTATGACGGCGAGGAATTTTTCTGCAAAGTAAAGGACGGCGCTTTCTGTTTCTACTCTTCCGAGGAGGGCTGGGAAAATGTGATTGAAGCGGCACTTTCTTTAGAGTTTGATGCAGAGAAAAAAGCGCCCGTTTCCCACAGAGCGCCCTATTTTGCCTACACGGGAAAACCGAAAGACCATGGCTTTTTAAGCGCTATGTTCCGGGACGTGACCTTACGGGAACTGACCGAAAATACCATTGAGATGACGGGCAAGCTCGGCGTAACTCATCAGGTGGGAAACTACTGGGTTTGTACTTTAAGATCCCGGGAATATCCCGGCATTTTTATCACCGATTCCAAGGATATTTTGCTGGAAAACGTTGATTTGCTCCACACCGCATCCATGGGCGTAATCTGTCAGCTAACGGAAAATATCACCCTCAGGCATGTGCGCGCGATTCCGCCGGAAGGCAGCAAACGCATGCTTTCCGTCAGCGCTGATGCTACCCATTTTGTCAACTGCCGCGGCAAAATTGAAATAGACGGCTGCAAATTCGTCAGCATGATGGATGATGCCTTAAACATTCACGGCATCTATAACATTTTCCATAAAAAGATAAATGACATCGCGCTTTTAGCAACCTACGGTCACTATCAGCAAAAGGGCATCAATCCTTATAAGCCCGGTGACACCGTGGCGGTGATTGATGAAAACACGCTAAAAACCCTTTGCACCTTCACCGTGAAATCATCCGAAAAGCTGTCCGGCGATTTTCTGCGGATAGAAGCGGATGCTCCCATTCCCCATATTTATGAGGGCTGTGTTTTAGAAAACCTTTCCACCGCACCCGAGGTGCATATTCATCACACCGAAAGCGGCAACAACCGCCCCAGAGGCTTTTTACTCAGCACCCGAGGTAAAACTTTGGTGGAGCACTGCACATTCTATAATATGAACCATGCCATTCAGATTGGCGGAGAAATGAAAGACTGGTACAAAAGCGGCGCAGTAAGCGATATTACAGTACGCGACAATGATTTTTCAAACAGTGCGTATGCCGGCGGCGATGTGATTTTCCTTTCTCCCAGAGTCAACATTCCCGAAAACGCCAAGGATTTTCACGGGAAAATCACCATAGAAAACAATCGGTTTACCATGCACGAAAAGCGGCTTCTCACTGCCATCGGCGCAAGAGAGCTGACCTTTATCCATAACACGTTCCATAAAGACGATACACTTCCCTCGCACCCTGCAGAAAATGATGCAGGCATTGTAGTCAAAAACTGTTCGGATTGCAACATAGAACATCCGAAAGACATATAATCAGGAGGTTTTAGCTATGGCAAAATACACCATTGGCGTGGACTTCGGAACTCTTTCCGGCCGCGCAGTTTTAGTATCTTTAGAGACCGGCGAAGAAATCGCCACCGCGGTGTACGACTATCCCCACAAGGTGATGGAAACCGCTCTTCCCTGCGGAAAACCGTTAGAAAAGAATTCTGCGCTTCAGCACCCGAAGGACTATACCGATGCACTTTCTCACTCTGTTCAGGAAGTGATGAAGATAAGCGGCATAAATCCCGAAGATGTGATTGGCATCGGAATTGATTTTACCGCCTGCACCATGTTCCCCGTAGATGATAACGGCGTTCCTCTGTGCTATCAGGAAAAATGGGCATCCGAGCCCCAGGCGTATGTGAAGCTGTGGAAGCATCACGCGGCGCAGGCTGAAGCCGATGAAATCACGGCTATGGCAAAAAAAGAAGGTAAAAACTGGCTTGAGCGGTACGGCGGAAAAATTTCTTCCGAGTGGTTGTTCCCCAAAATGCTGGAAACCATACATAAATGCCCCGAGGTTTACCACGAAGCCACACGGTTCATGGAAGCCGGCGACTGGCTCACATGGCTTTTAACCGGAAAAGAAATCCATTCCAGCTGCATGGCAGGCTATAAGGGAAACTGGCACCATAAAGAAGGCTATCCCGATAACGAATTTTTAACGAAGCTTCATCCTGATTTTGACGGCGTTGTGGGCACCAAGGTCAGCGAAAACGTGCTTCCTGCCGGAACATTAGCCGGCTATTTAACAGAAGACAGCGCCGCTATGTTGGGACTTTGCCCCGGAACAGCCGTTTCTGTTCCGCTGATTGACGCGTTCGCCGCGCTTCCTGCGGCAGATGTTACCGGCTCCGGCAAGCTGATGCTGGTAATCGGCACCTCCTCCTGCCATATCCTGCTTTCCGAAAAGGAACAGGATGTGCCCGGAATCTGTGGCGTGGTAAAAGACGGTGCCGTGGCAGGGTTCTATTCCTACGAAGCAGGTCAGGCCTGCGTAGGCGACCATTTTGCCTGGTTTATGGATAAATGTCTGCCGGCAGAAGAAAAAGCGCAGGCAGAAAAAGAAGGCAAATCCGTTTACGCCCTCATGCGGGAAAAGGCAGAAAAGCTTTCCCCCGGCGAAAGCGGCATCATTGCCCTTGACTGGTGGAACGGAAACCGCACACCTTACGTGGATGCCAACCTTTCCGGCGTATTTTTAGGTATGTCCTTAACCACCCGTCCCGAGGAGCTGTATCGCGCTCTCATTGAAGCCACAGCATACGGCACAAAGCAGATTATCAACACCTACGAAAAAGGCGGCGTTCCCACAGGCGAAATCATTGCCTGCGGTGGTATTGCGGAAAAAGACCCCTTCACCATGCAGATTTATGCTGATGTTTGCGGTAGAAATATCCGTGTTTGTGCGTCTCCTCAGGCAGGTGCATTAGGTAGCGCTATGCATGCATCTGTTGCATCAGGATACTACAAAAATCTTTCCGATGCGGCAAAAGTGATGGCTAAATTAAAGGACGTTGTTTACACACCCATTCCGGAACACACCGCCGTTTATGAAAAACTATACGCAGAATATATTACCCTGGCTGAGTATTTCACCAAGGAAAACCAGGTGATGAAGCGGTTGATGGAACTGCGCAAGTAAGGAGTCAACCTATGAAAAATCGTGTAATCACTATTCTCCTTGCCGTGGCGATTCTTATCCTTGGGTTTGGCTTTACCAAAATGAAAACCGAGCAGATGATGTTTCAAAAGGAAGCAGATCAAAGCTTTACCACAGCATACACCCAGCTTGTTTTAAATATGCTGAACATGACTATAGACGGCGTTGGCGAAAACGCGATTCACCGCTACGAAACCGAAAACACGAAATACGGTCACACCCTCGTCTCTTTATGCAAATACACATCCTTTCACAGCAATCAGCTCAGTTATATTGTTTCCGTTTTAGACCAGGCGTCCGGATACGATGCGGTATATCCCGTATACATGACAAAAGAACTGTATGACACATTAAAGCTTGTTCCCAATGATCAATTCGGAAATGAATCGATTCTGGAAGACGCAAAAAAGGCATTGGAAGGCGCATTTGCAAAATAACACATAAACAGAGAAAAGCAAATTGCCTTTCTCTGTTTTTTTATATTTTCTTTCCTTGACAACCTGCACCGATTGCTCTATAATACAATTATAATCCATCTTACCGAAAGGAATACGAGGCCATGAAAAAACTATGCGACATCCGCATCAGAGACCCTTATATCGTTCCGCATAACGGAATGTATTACCTCTATGGCACCATTGGTGATGGCAGCGGGGAAAAGAATTTGTATGTTCACAAAAGCACAAACCTTGAGGATTGGTCTGAACCGACCGTGATTTTCACGCTTTCCGACGATTCCTGGGGAAAAGCAGAGCTCTGGGCGCCGGAAGTGCATCGGTATCAAGACAGATTCTATCTGTTTGTTTCCATTTTGGGAAAGCACGGTTTGCGTGGCACACAGATTGCCGTTTCCGATACGCCGGACGGCATATTTGAGCCTCTTACAAACCGCCCTGCTACGCCTGTGGCGCGGAGCTGTATTGACGGCACGCTGTATGTGGAAAACGGCACGCCTTATATTGTGTATTCCCACGATTGGCCTGATTGCTATCGACCGCAGGACGGATACTATGTTGGCGAAATCTGCGCGCAGGAGTTGACTAAAGATTTAAAAGAACCGGTAGGCGAGCCTTTTCTTCTCTTTGAGTCTCTCGAGGCCCCCTTCTCTGCGGCATCCCCCGTCACACACGACTTTTACGGCAAAACCGTTACCCGATACGGCTCGGACGGCCCGTTTATTATGAAGCTTTCCGACGGTTCTCTTCAGCTCACCTGGTCCCCCATTCCCGGCGGAAACTATATTGTCGGTGCCGCAATCTCCAAAAGCGGTTCTATCCGTGGAGAATGGTCTCATATGCAGGAGCTGATTTTTGAAAACAACGGCGGACACGCTATGTTTTTTGAGGATTTCGACAAAAGCTATAAAGTGTGCATGCATTATCCCGAGCGCACGCCGGATGAACGCGCACTGATTCTGCCCGTGGAGGAAAAAGGCGGCATGATGCGTGTTATAGAAAAGCCTGCAGCAGAGCCTCTTCCAAAGCTCTTTATGAGACACCCCGACATTACAACTCTACCACCGGCACAAATCCCCGAAGGCTTCACACTCAGAACCCATGAGGAAGGCTGGGAAAGCCTATGGGAAAATATCGTGAACGCGTGCTTTGATTTTCACTATGAGTTTCCCCTTGCGCTCACCCGCAGATATGATTATGCACCGGAGCATGTTTTTTATCTGGAAAAGGACGGAAAGCTCATAGCTACCGCCACCGCCCTCCAAAAAGCCGAGGACAGTGAAGACGGCTTAATTCACATGGTAGCAACCACACCTGAAGCAAGAGGCCGGGGCGCAGGTCGCGCTTTAGTGCACACTGCGCTATACGCTTTAAAAGAAAGAGGCTTCAAAACCGCCGTTCTCTCCACAGATGATGTACGCATTCCCGCTCTTCGTATTTATTACCGTTTGGGCTTCCGCCCGGTTTATACCCACGAAAGCCACGAGGCGCGCTGGGCAAAAATTCTGCCGCTTATCAGAGACTAAATGAAATACAAAAGCGACATTGGCAAACAAAAAGTTTACCAATGTCGCTTTTCTTTTTTGCTTTCATTTTCTTATTTTTTAACAAGAAATAAAATGCCCCCTGCACCATATCGGGGCAAGGAGCATGCGTGTCATTCAATACTTTTTACTTTACAAAAAATTTTGCGCACTCAATACACACGGGAATGGTAAGAATGGAAAGAGCCGTGGACACAATCGCCAGCGATGCACCCGGTCTGCAATCTCCGCCCACAAGCTTGGGAAACACCACCGTGTTCATACCGCATGGCATGCAGAAGCACATCATCGCCGGAAGCACGATATTTGCCGGGCAGAACCGACTTAAAATGAATCCCACACCGATGGGAATCACCAAAAGGCGAAGGAAGGTTACCACATAGGTGATTTTGTCTAAAAGCAGCTGTTTTAAGGGGAATTCCGAAACCGTGATACCGGCGAGCAGCATGCTGACAGGCGCCACACAACCGGAGGACTGATTAACCACCGACTGCAGAACATGGGGAAGCCGTATTCCGGAAATTCCCACAATACATCCGATGAGGATGGCGACAAATACCGGGTTCACCAACCGTTTCAGGGAAATCTTTCCGGTGGAGGTTAAAAGCCTGTATCCTTCCGTGTATGTATACATGGAAACAGGAAGACCGTATATCATCATATCCAGCATCATTTCGCCGCCAAACAGACTTTCGCAAAGCGCATATCCCATATAACCGAAGTTGGGCACCGTGAGGGAATACCGCACGATTCTCTGCATTTCCTCTGTTTTCACCACTTTTGGCACAATCAGCCACAGAACCGTTACGATGCAAACCAGCACCGCAAAGGATACGGGCAGGAAAACCCATCGGTCTGCCAGATACGGCACGGTGAAATGGGAGGAAAATCCGCTGAACAGTTTACAAGGGAAGAACACCCACACCATCAGCTTGGATAAAAGCTCCGAATGCTCCGTTTTCACAATATTTTTTTTGGAAAGAATCCATCCCACCAGCATAAAACAGGCAAGGATGGCAACTTGCTGAACTGTGATAGACATAGCCGTCTCCTTTTACATTTTGAGTGAAAAAGCGCGGCAGATCTCGCTGCCGCGCCAAGTTATTCTTATTTTACAACGATATTTACCAGTTTTCCGGGAACACAGATTACCTTCACAACGGTTTTACCGTCGATTAAAGCTTTGATTTTTTCGTTTTCTAAAGCAACTGCTTCCATTTCGTCTTTGGAAAGGTTAGCGGCAATCTGGATTTTGTCTTTTACCTTACCGTTAATCTGTGCAACGATTTCAACGGTATCATCCACGGTTTTGCTCTCATCGTATTTGGGCCATGTGGTTTCATGCAGGAAGCCTTCGAAGCCTGCGTTCACCCACATTTCCTCGGTCAGGTGAGGAGCGGCAGGGTTTAACAGGGTGATGAAGATTTTCAGCTCGCCCTTTGTGATGCTACCCTTCTTGTAGATGTCATTAATCAGACCCATTAACGCTGCAATACCGGTGTTAAACTTCATCTTGTCATAGTCTTCCGTTACCTTTTTGATGGTCTTATGGAAGGCCTTTTCCATATCGGCACTCAGGCCTTCTTCATCGGTTAAAATTTCCTGCAGGTTCCATACACGTTCAATGAAACGGTAGCAACCCTTTACGCCGCTGATTGCCCAAGGTGTTGCCTGGTCAAAAGCACCGATAAACATTTCGTAGGTACGGAATGTGTCCGCGCCGAACTGCTCTACCATATCGTCGGGGTTTACCACGTTACCGCGGGATTTGGACATCTTTTCACCGTTTTCGCCCAGAATCATACCGTGAGAGGTACGCTTGAAGTAAGGCTCGGGCATGGAAACTACGCCGATATCATATAAGAATTTGTGCCAGAATCTGGAGTACAGAAGATGCAGAGTGGTATGCTCCATACCACCGTTGTACCAGTCAACGGGCAACCAGTAGCTGAGCTTTTGCTGTGCCGCCAACGCAGAATCGTTTTCGGGATCGATGTAGCGCAGGAAGTACCAGGAAGAGCCTGCCCACTGGGGCATGGTGTCGGTTTCGCGGGTTGCATGACCGCCGCAGCAGGGGCAGGTTGTGTTAATCCAGTCTGTCATTTTCGCCAGGGGAGATTCACCGTTTTCACCGGGCTCGAAGCTATCCGTTTCAGGCAGAGTCAGCGGAAGCTGATCCTCGGGGATTGCTACCCAACCGCATTTGTCACAATGCACCAGCGGAATAGGCTCGCCCCAATATCTCTGACGGGAGAATACCCAGTCGCGAAGCTTATAGTTTACTTTTCTCGTGCCAATTCCCTTTTCTTCCAGGAAATCAATCATAGCTTTGATGGCTTCTTTTACTTCCATTCCGTCTAAGAAGCCTGAGTTTACCATCTTGCCGCTATAGGTGTCGGTGTATGCCGCTTTCTGTACGTCTTCGCCGCCTGCTACAACTTCAATGATAGGAAGACCGAATTTTTTTGCAAATTCCCAGTCACGGTCATCATGAGCAGGAACCGCCATGATAGCACCGGTACCATAACTTGTCAGAACATAGTCAGAAATGAATACGGGGATTTTGTTGCCGTTTACGGGGTTGATTGCAAAGATACCGCCCAGGCACACGCCGGTTTTATCTTTTGCAAGCTCTGTACGCTCAAATTCGGATTTTTTCGCAGCTTCCTGCTGATAAGCGCGAACTTCATCCATATTTGTGATTTTGTCCTGATGCTTTTCGATAAATGCGTGCTCGGGAGAAACAACCATGTAGGTTGCACCGAACAGCGTGTCAGCACGGGTGGTGTAAACACGGATGGTATCGTTTAAGCCATCGATTTCAAAATCCAGTTCTGCGCCCTCGGAGCGGCCAATCCAGTTTTTCTGCTGGGTTTTAACCTTTTCTATGTAGTTCACTTCGTCTAAATCGTCGATTAAGCGCTGTGCATACTCTGTGATTTTCAGCATCCACTGGCTCTTGTTTTTCTGCACAACTTCGCTGCCGCAACGCTCGCAAACGCCGTTGACAACTTCTTCGTTTGCCAGACCTACTTTACAGCCGGTACACCAGTTGATGGGCATTTCCTGCTTGTATGCAAGACCTTTTTTAAACAGCTGCAGGAAAATCCATTGTGTCCATTTATAGTATCTTTCGTCTGTTGTGGAAACCTCTCTTGTCCAGTCGAAGGAAAAACCGATGGACTGAAGCTGGCGCTTGAAGTTTGCGATGTTGTTTTCGGTTACCACTCTGGGATGAATCTTATTTTTGATTGCAAAGTTTTCCGTGGGAAGACCGAAGGCATCCCAACCCATGGGATATAATACGTTATAGCCCTCTAACCGTTTTTTACGGGCAATGATATCCAGTGCCGTGTAGCTTCTGGGATGGCCTACGTGCAGACCCTGACCGGAGGGGTAAGGAAATTCAACCAGACCGTAAAACTTGGGCAATGTGTAGTCCTCTTTTGCGGCAAAGGTATTTTCGGCATACCATTTATCCTGCCACTTTTTTTCTATCTCCTGATAATTGTACTCCATGATGCGTCCTTCCTCCAATATATTTATTGTTCTTTTATAAACTCAGAAATGTCAATCTCCTCGGCGTCATCCCACAGCTTATCCAAGCTATAGAACTCGCGTGTTGGGCGGTCGAAAATATGAATGATTACGTCGCCGTAGTCGAGAAGAATCCAGCTTCCGCCCTGCTTTCCTTCACGGGAAATGGGGGAAATCTCAATTTTTTCAAATTCTTCCTCCAGAAAGTCTGCCATGGCTTTCACCTGGGTGGAAGAGTTACCGGTGCAGATAACAAAATAGTCTGCCAGAATGGTCAGTTCGCCGACCTTGAGCAGTGATACCTGCTCGGCTTTTTTGCTGTCTAACAGCACGGTTGCTTTTTTTGCTTTTTCAAAGGGGCTCAAGGGCTCCATGTGATATACCTCCTTGTGGAGCAGATTACGGTAAAAACGCTCCGCTTCCATGGTTTGTGTATGTAATACCTGGCCTTTCCGCTCGATGTGGGCAATGGTAAGCTCCAGCCCATAGAGCGTGGCTTCGGTCAGGTTTTTCTCGCTCAGTTCGCGAAGACCAGCTAAGCCTTCGTATTCTCTGCGGTTGGGTTCCATCATGTCGGACAAATAGAGAATTTTTTCAAGGTCAGACATGTTTTTTCTGCCCAATGTGTGATTCCGGATGGCGCGGATGATATCTTCATCGGTTACACCAAACTCAATTTTTGCAAGTTCTGCACCCAGCTCTGCGTGCAAAAGCGCTAAATTTTCCCGTTTGATATCGTCAAGCTCAAGTCCTAATTCATCACACATGGCAAGCTGAACCGGTTTTTCAATCTGCTTGGCGCAATCGTGCAAAAGACCTGCAATCTGCGCTTTTTCGGGATCAACTCCATAAAGATGTGCCAGCTTCACTGCCGTTTCCATCACGCCCATGGAATGGGTGTATCGGTGATCCGTCAGCATGGTGCTGAGTTTTTCTTTCATTTGTTCAACAGTCATGTTGCGCTCCTATGATTGATATAATTGATGTTCCCTGATATAAGCTGCCACCCCGGGAGGAAGCAATTCTTCGGGAATGTTTTCCTTGTAAAGCAGTTCACGGATTTCTGTGGATGACACATCGTATGTCGCGTCGTTCAAGAAAAAAACACGGGGCGGCTTTTCGTCGCCACGAAATTTTTCAAAATACCCTTCCGGCGGAATACCGGGACGGGACACCACGATAAAGCTGCACATTGCCATCAGCTTTTCATATTCCATCCATTTTGGAAAGTCACGGAAGGAATCTCCGCCGACGATAAAGTAAAGCTCATCCTCCGGATATATTTTCCGAAAATCTTCTACCGTCTGATAGGAATAGTTGGGTGTTTCCTTTTTGATTTCATAATCCGACACCAAAAACTGCGGATTGCTACCGCACGCTATCTGCACCATACGGAATCTATGCATTTTGTCCGTGATATCTGCATTCTTTTTGTGAGGCGGATTCCCTGTCGGAAGAAACACAATCCGCTCCAAGCCAAATTCCGTCAGCACCCGTTCTGCCAAAGCGATGTGACCGGTATGCACCGGGTTAAAGGTGCCGCCGAAAAGACCTATCCTTGCCATTAGTTTTTCTTTGCCTTGGGCAAAACAATCTGGCGCTTGTCTTTATCCTCTGCCTGACGGTACAGAATAAATTTTCCGCCAATCACCTGAACAGGCTCTGCCGACAGAATTTCGGCAAGCTCCGCGCAGGCTTCCTTTGCCGTGTAAGGAGAGTTTTCCAACACATGGGTTTTCACAAGCTCTCTTGCGTTTAATGCATCGGAAAGCTGCTTAACCAGATTATCATTGATTCCGTCCTTCCCGATCTGACAGATGGTGGGAATTCCGTTTGCTAAAGAGCGAAGATATGCTCTTTGTTTGCTGGTGATCATAATGTTACCGCCTTTTGTCTTTTTCTATCAAAGTTGTTTCTCAAGCATTTCTGCGTATTTTGCTTTCGGGTATGCACCGATAACCTTATCTGCCTCGGCACCGTCTTTAAAAACAATAACCGTGGGGATGCTCATCACGCCGTATTCCAGCGCAAGCTCGCCGTTTTCATCGATGTCTACCTTCACAATTTTGGCTTTACCTTCAAATTCCTCGGAAAGCTGGTCCATAACCGGTGCCACCATTTTGCAGGGACCGCACCAGGACGCCCAGAAATCTACCAGTACGGGAATCTCGGAACCCATAACGATTTCATGAAAATTTTCTTTATTCGCATGTAAAACTGCCATATCATTCACCTTTTTCTTTTAAATAATTTCTTGTGTGAGTATAGTTTTCCTGACTATATTATATTATTATACAAGGTGAACGAAAAAAAGTCAAATGTTTCGGGGAAAAAAAGTGTTTTTTGTGAAAGAATTTCAAAGGTTTTTGCCATTTTCAAAACGATTACGGCAAAATCACGCAGACAGAGTGTTATTTTAGCTTCTGCATTGCTATTTTCTCTGCTTTGTGATATGATAATTTCAGAGGTGACAGATTATGACATATTACGATAAAAATGCATTAAAGCTTTCCCACGCGCTTTTAAAAGAACGCGTGAAGCAAGGCGACATCGCCGTGGATGCCACCGCAGGCCGCGGCAGAGATACCCTGCTTTTGTCGGAATTGGTGGGAAACGAGGGAAAAGTTTATGCCTTTGATATTCAGGAGGACGCCATCCGCTCAACACGGGAGCTTTTAACGGAGCATAACCGCAAAAATGTCTCCCTTTATTGCGAAAGCCATCACAAAATGGCAGAATATGTTAAGAAAGCAAACGCCGTGGTGTTTAATTTCGGGTTTCTGCCCGGCGGCAACCATGAAATCTATTCCCGGGGAGATACCAGCACGAAAGCCATTGAAGCGGCGCTTTCTATTTTAGCGGATGACGGCGTAATTTCCATCTGCTCCTACTATGGCGGCGATACCGGCTTTGAGGAACGAGACGCCCTTCTTACTTATTTGGAAAACTTAGATTCCAAACAATATACCGTAATGCTTCACTCCTTTCACAACCGCAAAAAATGCCCGCCGCTGTTTATTGTGATTGAAAAGAATCATTGATTGCACATTTCGGCAAAAAAGTATTGCTTTTTCTTTCATATCGTTATAAAATAATATAATAGCCATAAGTAGGAGGTTTTCTTATGAGTTTCGTTCATTTACATA
>JAFQLU010000137.1 GCA_017396465.1 Clostridia bacterium
TCTGTGGGATAACATGTGGTCAAAACTTGTTTGACCACATGTATTTTGTTTTTTAAGTCGCCGTAAAGTGGCGGCGTTAAAAGGTTTGTGGGAGTTCGGCTCAATACTAATGAATTGAATAGTACCGTGTCCCGAACGTAGCGCGCTACCAAACTGCGCTATACCCCGTTTGCGTACTAATCTATTATAATACAACTTACCGGAAAATGCAAGAGTTTTTTTCGTAAAATTGAATTTTTTTTTACGAAACGGATGTAAGTATTGCTATTTGGCACACATTTTGTTATACTTATACTTGAATTATTATATACTTTGGAGGCAGTATGACAAAGAAAGTTGCTGTCTGCACCTTAGGGTGTAAGGTGAATACATATGAATCAGAAGCGGTGATGGAACAGTTCACGAAAAACGGATACAGCCGTGTGAATTTTTCGGAGACCGCTGATGTATATATCATTAATACTTGTACGGTCACCCATCTGGGGGACAGAAAGTCGCGCCAGATGATTCGGCGCACGAAACAGAAAAATCCCGATGCAGTTCTGGTGGTGATGGGATGCTATTCCCAGGTGGCGCCGGAGGCTGTTTCTGCCATACCGGAGGTGGACATCATTTTCGGAAACGACGGAAAAGGAAATGTTTTTTCTGCGGTGGAAACGTTTTTGCAGGATAAAGAACGCGTAGCATGTGTCACAGATATCGGCGCAGTGAAAGAATTTGAACAGCTGACGGTGAGCGGTTTTGAAAATCGTACCCGTGCGGTTTTAAAGGTGCAGGACGGATGCAATAATTTCTGCTCCTACTGTATCATTCCCTACGCAAGAGGCAGAAACCGTTCCAATCCCTTTGATGTATGCTTAAAGGAAGCGAAAGCTTTGGTTGATGCCGGCTTTTCCGAAATCGTTCTGACGGGAATCCATCTGGCATCTTACGGCAAAGACACAGGCGGTCCTTATCTCATTGACCTTTTAGAGGCGCTTCAGGAAATGGAAGGAATCCAAAGGATTCGCATGGGCTCGTTAGAACCCACTTTGTTTGATGAGACGTTTACAGAGCGCCTTTCCAAGCTTTCCAAAATCTGCAGGCATTTTCATTTGTCTCTGCAGAGCGGATGCGATAAAACCCTTTCCCGTATGAACCGGAAATACACCACGGCAGAGTATAAAGAAGCGGTGGAAAGAATCCGGAAGGCTTTTCCGAAAGCCGCAATTACCACGGACATTATGACGGGCTTCCCCGGTGAAACGGAAGAAGAATTTGAAAAAACAATGGCGTTTGTGGAAAAAATAGCTTTTGCGGAAGCGCACATTTTCCAGTATTCTATCCGCAAAGGAACAAGAGCGGAGAAA
The DNA here is from genome assembly GCA_017396465.1 of Clostridia bacterium. Taxonomy (GTDB): domain Bacteria; phylum Bacillota; class Clostridia; order UBA1381; family UBA9506; genus Congzhengia. The sequence continues at coordinate 1,350 of JAFQLU010000137.1, forward strand.
ATGAAAGACCAGGTGGACGCAAAAGATAAAGAAGTAAGAAGCCACCGTCTGATTGCTTTGACAGAGCGAACCAAGGAAGCTTTTTTACGGGAACACATCGGCGAAAGCATGACTGTTTTGTTTGAGCGTGCTCATAAAGGTTTGCCAAATCTGTATGAGGGAAAAACCGATAATTATATCACGGTCTTGGCGGAAAGTGCAGAGGATTTGAGCGATACCTATCGGGATGTTCATATCACAGAAGTGAAAAACGGTATGTGTTATGGCGAACTTTTTGAAATCGGAGGATGAAATATGAAAAAAGGAATTATCATTATTGTGATAGCTGTGATAGCTGCCATTGCGGCGACAGCTGCTGCGCTGTATTTCTTAGGCGGTGAACCGCTTTCCAAAACCGTGTCTTTAAACGGATACGAAATCTCTGTGCCCAAGGATTGGGTTGCATCTGCTGACGGCACGCTGACGGACAAAGAGGGGTCTGTTGCCGGAAGATACATGCTGATTAATGAAGAGCTGTCTTTGGACAATAACTTTGTGTATGCGGAAGAGACGTCCATTGTTCCGACGGAGCAGACGGATTTTGCGGCTAACATCAAAAAAAGTACATTTGAGACTGCAAAAGGAAAAACGGTGCAGTATCTGATATATAATCTGCCGAATCCGGAGCCTTATGCTGCAACAATTACCTTGTATTTAGACCGTGTCAGCCCGAAAACGGCAGACGGAATTGCCAAAAGCTTTAAGATGCCCGTGATAGGGAGCAAGCCTCCGGCAAAAAATATTCCCGTTCCGTTGTTTGATGAAATTGAAACGGACAAGGCGGCAAAGCTTACCGCGGCAGACGGAACTGTTTCGGTGAAAAATATCAGCCTGATTGACGGATTCATCAAAATGCAGAGCGAAGGAAACGCAACAGGTCTTGATATCATCACATACAAAAAAGATGAAAACGAAAATCTTCTTTTGGAAAGCTGGTCTCATGTTGAAAATAGCAACGGTCAGGGATTTATGTATATCTACAAAGACCGTGGAGATGGGGTTTACACCTATGATAACAATCCCGTGATTTTCCAGAGTATCACCAAAGAGGTGCAGAAGGATAAGGGAATCACGGCGTACCGCTTGAAAATCGGCGAAGCAGAAACAACCAACCTTTTAGAAATCCCTATCGATCTGTACCGTGATAACGCGCAGGAACTGGTGGCAATGAAAACGGATGCCTCCACAGAAGAAAGTGTTTCACAGATTTTAGATCAGATTATTCCGGCAGAAGAGCGCGCAGGCGTGACATCGGAGAAGAAGAATGACAGCGTGACAATTATCTTTGGAGAGGGTTCAAAAACAGACGCGAAAAACATCTCCAAAGATGCGGCAGTTATCTTTGCGCTTTCTCCCGATGTGAATACCGTAACCGCAAAGGATGCCAACGGAAAAACATATGTTTTGGAAAGAGATGAGATTCTGTCCGAGGTGAAAGATGCGGCAGATGCGGCAACAAAATCTCCTGAAGATTTTGCAAAGTTCACGGAAGAATTGGAAAAGGTAGAACCGCCTAAGGCGGAAGGTGCAACCGGCGGAAACGTTCCTTCCGGCACCGTGCTTTATTCCGGAACGGTTGTAATCTCGGCAAACACCATGGTAACGCATCCGAGAACCGGAGAACGGGTTGCGGTGGGACCCTATGCAGAGGCACGCGGCTATGGAGGTTATCTGGGAAAACCCATTACGGTAACCTTTACGCAGAAGGGAAAAGGCTGCATTGCAACGGCAACTTGTGGCGGCGCAGTGATTGCATCTCAGGCCTTTGAATCGGTAGCGGCGGCGCAGAGCGCCATCAATATGGTGAAGGCATATTCTTAATAACAAGGAAAGAAGATGAAAGCATGGAAATGATTGAGGCAATCAAAAAGCTTTGTGCCATTTCGGAAAACATACAAAAAGTAATTGTGGGAAAAGAAACCGTAATCCGAAAAGTTCTGTCCTGTCTTGCGGCAGGCGGTCATGTTCTTTTGGAGGACTTGCCCGGTGCAGGAAAAACCGTGCTGGCAAAGTCTCTTGCGGCTTCCTGCGGAGCGCAGTTTTCCAGAATTCAGTTCACGCCTGATCTGCTTCCTTCCGATGTGACGGGCATGAGCATCTATAACCGCAAAGCGGAAGAATTTGTGTTTTCTCCCGGTCCGGTGTTTGCAAATATTTTGCTGGCTGACGAAATCAACCGTGCCACACCGCGGACACAATCGGGACTGCTTGAGTGCATGGAAGAGCATCAGGTAACGGTGGATGGCGTGCTTCGTCCGCTTCCCGAGCCGTTCTTCGTTATTGCAACGCAGAACCCGGTGGAAACGGCAGGAACGTTTCCGCTCCCAGAGGCACAGATGGACAGATTCTTTATGAAGCTTTCTTTGGGATATCCCACCAAGGAAGAGGAAATTACCATTTTAGAACGGTTTTCCCAAGCATCTCCATTAGAAAACCTTACGGCGGTGACATCGTCGGAAGAACTGGCTGAAATTTGTGCATGCGTGAAACATGTGTATGTGCATCCTGCGCTTCTTTCTTACGCGGCAGATATTGCAGAAGCCACCAGAAAAAGCGGAAAAACATTGGCAGGTGTCAGCACCCGTGCGGTGATTGGCTTGATTTCCTGCGCAAAAGCATATGCGCTCTTTTCGGAAAGAAGCTTTGTTACACCGGACGATATCAAGGAAATTGCGGCAGATTGCCTGGCACACAGGCTGATTCTTTCCGGGGACGGAACCGGGGAGCAGGTGATTTCTGAAGTGCTGGCAAGTGTTCCTGTGCCGACGGAGGCGTGGGACGCGTAATGAAAATTCTGCTTTCCGTTTTTGTGTTCTTTCTGCTGATTGTTTTGCAGAGAAAAGTATATCAACATATATGGAAAAAGCATCTCGGCGTCACAGTTTCTTTTGTGACGCCTTTTGCCGTTGCAGGGGAGCGCACAGAACTGGAAGAGGTTATTGAAAACAAAAAATGGTTCCCACTTCCCGTTCTGCGCGTGAAGTTTTCTTTAAACCGCGGTCTTGTATTTGAAGGAAATGAAAATGTAACACGGTCGGACAGGCTGTATAAAAACGATATTTTTTCCGTGATGCCCTATATGCGTATCACGAGAAAACACTCCTTTTTGTGCGAGCAAAGAGGACTTTATACGGTGGACTCTTTGGGACTTTCCTCTTCGGACTTATTGATGAGCAAAACCTTTGTGGAAACGGTTCCGGAGCATGCAAAGCTCACGGTGTACCCGTCAAAAGCAGACATGAAACGGCTCCTTCCCGTGTTTTCTCAAATGATGGGACAAAGGCAGATGAAAGCGCTTCTTTCCGACCCCTTTTCCTTTGCCGGCATCCGGGAATATGCGCCTACCGACCCTATGAAGAATATCAACTGGAAAGCCACGGCAAAAACGGGCGAACTGAAGGTGAATACCTACGACAGCACCCGTGCATTGGAAACCAGAATTCTCCTGGATTTAGGTTCTGACACAGAGTGGATCGACAACGGTGTGCGCGAAGAAGCCATCCGCATTGCGGGAACGCTTTTCTCTCTCTTTGTGGAAAAGGGCGTTGTGTGTTCTCTTTACACCAACGGAAAAGACGTGGTATCGGCAGAAACATCTTCGGTATCCGGCGGTGCCACGGCGACGCATGTGCGTATGGCAAAAGAGGTTCTAGCGCGGATTGACCTGAAGAAAGAATGGATACCTGCAGAAAGCCTGACAGAGCAGTTGGGAAAGGATAAGGATGTGCAGTATGTGGTTATCACATCCTGTGAAAACACGGTTTCTCTTTGCCACGATAGTGGTGCAGAAGGCGTGACGGCGTTTTATCTTCATCGCCCTGATTCGGACAAAATGCCGGAAACCGAAGGCATAAGCCTTGTGAACTGGGAGGTGCGGTACGGATGATACACAGCATAAGCTCGGACGCTGCCGCACTGGTTGCCAGATGTGCGCTTTTGTTCACCTGTGCAGTTTTCTTTTTGCTTGGATACACGCCCACCGGTGGCGAAACGGCGCTGGCGTTAGCAATATTTTCAGGCGCAGCGATTCTGTTTTACCTTCAGCGACGATTTTTAAAGAATATTGGTTTCTTTGTTATCCTGCACCTTGTGCCTGCTGTGGCGGCGGTGTATTTATCTCCCATCGTATTCCGCGTACCGATGGTGGCAGGCGTGGTCGGTCTTCTGGCAGACTCCTTTTATTGCCGTCTGCGGAATAACGGAAGCGGTGAATACGGCATGCATTGGGCGCCTGCAGGGCTTCTGGTGCTCTTATACATTGTGGGTGCATCCTACGGAATGCAGTATTTCTGTCGGATTTGTTTTGTGGGGGAAGTGTGTTTTTTAGCCGGATGGTTTTTGTATACAGGACTTTCCCGTACCCATCAGTTTTTGGAGGACAGCAAAGACATGGCAAATGTCCCTGCCGTAAACATCCGTCGGCAGGCAGGCGGAATCCTCACGGTGTGCACATTTGCGGTTTTGGGCATCATGATGCTGGCACCGAAAACCTTCCTCATGCAGCTTTTGGAATGGGGAAAACAGGGGATTCTTTACATTATTTCAAAGCTTTTGGGCCTGGTTCACGTTCCCAAACCTGAAGAAGTGAAGGAAGTGGAACAGGTGGACATGGGTCAGGTGTTCCGTGGCGGTCTGTTCGAAAAGGAAGATACTCGCTCGGCGCTTTGGGATATTTTAGACAACATCGTGTTTGTCATTGTGTATGCGGCGCTGTTTTGTGCCGCAGTTGCGCTGATTGTTTATGTGGTGCGGAAAATGCGGCAGTTATTTTCAGAACAGCTTGAGGCAGAAACCGATGTGACAGAGCGGATTGTTCCTGAAAAACGGCAGAGTATTTTCGTGCGAAACCGCAGAGGTGTTAAAAAGGATAAAATGGACGGCTCACCTGAAAATGTGAAGATACGGAAACTTTATAAACGGTTTATGGAAGCAAAAGCAGGTGCATATCTGACACCTGCTACAACGCCAAAAGAATTAGAACGGGCAGTTTCTGCAGAAGAGGAAATCCGAAAACTCTATGAAAAGGCAAGGTATAGCGGTAACGATTGTACCAAGGATGAGGCTGAGCGGATGAAACAACAGGTGAAAAAGAAATAATTATGTTTGCAGAACGTATGGGGAGTAAATTTCTATGAAAAACCTCAGCATTATGATAAAACCTGCATCTTCTCTTTGTAATTTGAGATGTAAATACTGTTTTTATGAAGATGTTTCTGCCAAAAGAGAAACACCTTGTTGCGGTATGATGACAGAGGAAACCGTGAAACATATGATGGAAAACATTGCGGCAGATCTGATGCCGGGAGATGGCGTTCACTTTGTGTTTCAGGGCGGCGAGCCGACCTTGGCGGGAATTCCGTTTTTTGAAAGGTTTGTTGATAGCGGAAAAGATGCAATGTCGGGAATTCGGATATCATATGCGTTGCAGACCAACGGTATTTTATTAGACGATGATTGGTGTCGATTTTTGAAAGAACACCGTTTTCTGGTGGGAATATCGCTGGATATTTTACCGGAATACCACAATGCCGCTCGTGTGGATTGTGAAAACCGTGAGACCTATCGTAAGGTTTTGGAAAAAATCCGTCTTCTGGAGCGGTACGGGGTTGACTATAACATCCTTTGTACGCTGACAAACGCCATTGCACGCCATCCAAAGCAGGTCTGGAATTGGCTCGTGAAAGTGCAGATTTCTTATGTGCAATTTACACCGTGCTTAGGGGAGTCGGATGCGGAAACAGAATCACCGTATGCCCTGACTCCTGAACGATTTGCCTCCTTTTATAAACAATTGTTTTCTTACTGGTATGCCGATTATCAAAAAGGGCAATACAGAAGTGTCAAGTTTTTTGATGATGCAGTCAATCTTCTGATGTATGGAAGACCAACATCCTGCGGCATGAATGGTACATGTCAACCGCAACTGGTGATTGAAGCGGACGGAAGCGCATACCCCTGCGATTTTTACTGCCTGGACGAATACCGTATGGGTCATATCACGGAGCAGGGACCCTTGGAATTGCTGCGTTCAACGGCGGTACAAAGCTTTTTAAACCGACCGCATCCGTCACCGAAACTTTGTGAAACCTGTCGGTATGCGGTGTTCTGCGGCGGAAACTGCAAACGGATGCAGAAGGAAATCTGTTGTAAGGCAGACGATACATATTGCGGTTATCGGGATTTTTTGGAAGAATGCGGCAAAGCGCTACTTGAAATTGCTGACCGACATCGGAAACGTTAATTTTGGAAGGGAGAAGAAAAATGAGTAATAGAAGAAATATTCTTTTGATTATGTGCGATCAGTTGCGACCGGATTTTCTGCATGCTTATGGTGCAGATTTTATTCCGACACCAAACATTGATGCACTGGCGGAAAACGGTGTTGTATTTGACAATGCCATCACCGCATCCACGGTTTGTGCTCCGGCGAGAATGTCTTTTCTGACGGGTGAATTTGTGTCAGGTCATGGTGCATGGACCAATAATGTCCCTTCCCGGGACGGGGTAGAATATCTTCCGCAGCGTTTGCGGGATGCAGGGTACATGACTGCGGCAACGGGGGCATATGACCACTATCCGCAAAGTGAAATGTTCGGATATCACTACAGAAAAATACAGATTGAGGGATGTCCCGGCTGTGATTTCACACGGGAATTTTTAGAAAAGCATCCGGAAGAAAAGAGTATTTTTGTTGCTGATAAGACACAACATTTCAAATATCCCGAAGAAGATTTTTATGACAGATGGAGCGCTGACTGTGCGGTAGAATTTATAGAAAGTTATACCAAAACGGGAAAAGCACCTGACGGAACAGCTCCCGAACAAGAAGGCGCACCCTTTTTCTTGTATTGCGGTTTCTTTTCGCCCCACATGCCATTGATTCCGCCGGAAGAGGTCAGCGGAACGGTGGATCCGGAAAAAGTTCCGGAGGTTCGGATTCAGCCACGAGCAGATGAGGATATTGCGGAGGTGGAACTGTATCGCCGCGCATTTTCAAATCCGCCGGAGGTGCTTATCGACCCTCATGTGTTGGATGAACAAAGGAAACGAGACCGCGTTCTGTATGCAGAGTTGATTGTAGAAATCGACCGCCTGGTAGGACGGTTGGTCCGCTCTTTAAAGGATTGCGGTGTTTATGACAATACCACCATTATCTTTACATCTGATCACGGCAGTATGGAAAACGACTATAATCTGGTGTCGAAGGGAACGTACCCTTATAAACCGCAGTTGTTTATTCCTATGATAATTGCCAATGAACCGAGGCTGCATCAGGGGAGACACAGTGACGTTTTGTGCGGTAATCTGGATTTAGGCGCAACGGCTTTGGATATTGCAGGAGAGGAACGTGGATTTGGCGTATCCCGTTCCATGATTGGCCTGGTGGAAGGAACTGTTCCCGAACGGCGTGTGAATTTGAGCGAGTTCTGCGATAGCTGTAAAACCATTGTGGATAAACGCTACACGTTTACATATTATCCTTTTACGGGGACAACCTGCCTGCTGGACAGGATTTCCGATCCGGAGGAAACGGTGAATCTGAGCGGAAAAGCAGAGTATGCGGAAGTAGAACGGAAGTTTTTGATGGATGTGGTTGATTTTATGGTTCTTGCCAAAGGTGTCCGCATTGAGGCGCATGATCTGGGTCCTTCCGTGCAGGCGGGGATTGCCGAAAAAAATCCGAAGTATCTGGATAAGTTTGATATTGCATATCCCTTCGGTTCCTGGACGGAAATTGAGCGGCTGGAGAAGGCAGGGCTGGATGCAACCTGTAACGAATTTTGTAAAAACAGAGAAATCAAAGCGCATTACGGTGTATATTTCCACCGGGAAAGGCCGAAACAGTAGATTGAAAATGCGTTGTGTCGCATAAAAGAGGCTGTGACAAACATGTCACAGCCTCTCTCATTTATTTGTTCATATAAATTCTTTTGAATTCTTCTAAGCTTTCTAAAGCCGGAAGCAGGGGACTGTACTCTAAACCGCAGCAACCGGTGTAGCCTGCTTTGTCGCAAGCTTCCCAGATAACCTTGTAGTCGTTTTCGCCATACTGCAGTTCATGTCTGCCGGGATGACCTGCGGCATGCATGTGCGCGATGCAGTCTAAATTGTTGGTGATGTTGGTGATGATGTTGCCTTCCATTACCTGCTGATGGTAAATATCGTAAATCACCTTTACCAGGGGATGGTTCACCTCGCGGATGATTTCAAAGCCCTCGATAGAAGACCACAGATAATATCCGGGATGGTTTACATATGTGTTTAAAGGCTCAATCATGATGGTAACGCCGTATTTTTCCAAAATGGGAATACCGGCTGAAAGACCGGAAACGATAGATGCATGCTGTTCCTCTCTGGGAGCACCGGTGTCGGCACCTACTTGAGTGATTAAGTGTTTTACGCCGAGCTTACTTGCCGCTTCGCAGCTTTCTTCCAAGCCTGCAACCCATTTTTCACGGAACGAGGGGTCAGTTAAGTTAAACTCTGTGGTGCACATGCTGATGAGCTCCACGCCTGTTTCGTCCAATGCTTTTTTTACGGCATCAAAATTGAGTGCTTTCCAGTTGTAGGTTTCAATGGCATCAAATCCTAATTCTTTTACTTTGTAAATGGCATCTTCAAAGGGAACATCCCTGAAGAAGCAGGGAATGGGAATACAAATTCTCATGAGTTTCTCTCCTTTATTTCAGTTTCACTGTTTTAACATTTTTATCGCTAAAGCATACGGTTTCTTTTGTTATTTTGCCGTCAGCGGCAAGGTGAAAGCAAACAGATCCTGTTCCTTGCACAGTAATTTCCGAATGGGAAACGGAAAGCACCTCGCCGTTTTCAGAGTCCGGCCATGCAGCTATGCCGCCTTTTTCCACGCATTTTATCATCACACCGAAGGGCATGGTAACGGGGTATTCGTGTGTGTCTATACGCAGATAACCCGTGCGTAAGGTGTCCGGTTCACGGTACCAATCCACGGCAAGGAAATAAATATGATTGCTTCCGTCAGGCTGACGGTACAGCGTAAATTCTGTATTGCCGTCTGTTTTGCCCCAGACCGTTTCTTTGTCTGTCAGGGTCTGCATCGTGTTTGCTAAAAGGGTCTCATATAACGGCCTGATTGCCGGGTGGGCAGGATATGCATCAGCACAGAAAAGAATGACCTGTCCTTTGCCCAAACGGTATCGACAAATGAGCGGACGACCATTGTCTGTTTTTGCTAAAACCTCGTCCGGCTTCAAAAGATTTCCGCATACGGAGATTTCCTGACCCAGCACCTTGTCTGTGGTAAAGACGGGAGCCTCCGACGTAAACGCCAGCGCTTGCTTTTTGTATGCACGGCGGTTTTCTGTAATGTCCTGATAGTTGGTCGTGTGCGTCAGGTGGGCATGGGTTAAAATCAGCGTGCCGCCAAGACGCACATAGTCCGCTAAATTTTCCGTGTCCTCGGCACAATTGTAGCCTAAAAAGGCAACGGCACCATAGGAGGAAAACGCCGGACTTTCACATTCTGCTGGAAGAACATCGATGTTTCCCATCGGTGTTCCGGAATAATATCCAACGGCGTTTTGCGTGTCGCAGCCGTGCAGATAAAGCGAATCTCCGGGCTTACTCTGCGGATAGAATACCTTCAACATCTGCCAGCTTTTTTCGGCATCGGTATGCGGATATCCCTGCCACCCCCATGCATTGGGATTTCCGTCACCTCTCCAACCCCACGGACCGCAGTATTCACCGCCAAAGCCAACCCAACCGTCGAACCGCCCCTGTAGAATAGCAAAAGGCGTATAATATGTTCCGGTTCTGGAATGGGTGCTGACATAACGGTAAAAATCCTGCTGCTGCTTTTTGTGTGCGATGCAACAGTTGGAAAAACGGTGGAAATGGGAATAATATTCCTCTAAATGCCACAAGCCTTCTTCGATGTTGCAGTCGGTTGCTCCCTGCATATAGGATACATACAGGGCTAAACGAAGCCTTCTGATATGCTCCGGCGCATCCTGCGGAGAAGAAGACCACTGGGTTGCGTGATGCACACCGATGGCGGAGGTGCCTGTGTATTTGCAGGTGCCGCGCATAAATGCCATTTGCGGCTCCATAGAACTATACATCGTTTCGGCGCCTAGCCACATGTAGCCTGCCTGTGCCAGATATTTTTGCATAAAGGAAGGACCGGTGTGGCGCAATGCATTCTTGCGGAGTGCCGCTAAATTACGGACAGATTCTTCCGACGCGATTTTTGCATCGTGTATCTGATACGGATTGCGCAACGTGTAGATACCGTCAGAATAATAGTGACAGGTATCGGTTACTGTGTCCCTCATGGTATCGGGGGTATCGTAAACCAAACGACGGCGCATATCGTGAACGGATTTTTGAACCGGGTTGAGCTTGCCGTCTTTTGCCCAATAGAACATTCTGCCGTCCTGCTCATGCTTCTGTCTGCCTAAATATCCTTCGCCTGCCATCAGCTCGTCCACGGGGTTGCAGTTACAACCGGGTAGCTCCCGGCCGTCTAACATCACCACATATTTTAAACCCAATTCATTCACAGTGCGGACAAAGGATTTCCACATTGCCTGATTGAGAATTCTTGTGCCCGACCAACGGTATACCGGTCGGATGGTGATGAAATTGCCGATGTTTTCGGCAATGTACCAGCTTAAATATTCTTCCATATCCGCTTCGTCCTGGAGAATGTATACCATATCGCCGGTGCCGGTTATCACACCGTCCTCTTCGCGGACTACGATTCTTCCGATTTCGCAGGGAACCATTTTTCCGCAGGCAGTGATATGGAATTTCGCGTGTTCGCAGGGCGTAAGACAATCTATCTGTATGCCGTGAAGACCGGCCTCTTTTAACAGATATTTCGTTTCTCCGCAGAGACTGTCGGAAATATATTGAAGAGTGATCTTCGTGTTTTCTTGCTCGGTGCGAACTAAGGCATATGCCTTACCGCCTGCAGATGCCGTTTCGGAAACGGAAATCACCGAAAAGGCTCCGCCGGGCTGCGCCAGAAGAGAAACTTCAAAAATTTCATAAGGAAGCGGGTCGTGATAATCGGAAATCAGGCGGATGGATACGTTGTTTTCTTCCTTTAACAGATGCGAAGGAAGAGCAATTTCCCATTCGGATTTTCTGTGGCACCGCTCAAATTTTTCGTCGCAGAAAATGACTTCGCCGTTTAAGGAAACCTCAAAATGGGGCCACTCCTTTTTGCTCAGGTTCTGCGCACACCATTCCAGCTTTGTTTTGTCCGGAACGGGCATGGTGAAATCCGGAAGCAGGTTAAAGCCGGAATCGGAAAGTAGGAAAGGTTTTTCTATGTAAACCGTTCCGCTGTATTCCTTACCTTCTATCCACACACAGACGGAATCTGTTTTGTCTTTATCAATGGTGAGCGATTCGGAAATTTTTGTCCAGTCTGATGTGCCCTCCGGAACAGAGAGAATGACTTCCTCGTCCGGCGGAAACTCCGTGATACCGGAATATACGCCGTCTTTTTTGTGGCGGATTTCCACGTGCATATGCAGGTATCCGTTTTCCGAAACAGAAAGGTTTTCGGTTTTTACGGAATAGCCGACCTGCCAATGTGTGTCCACCGGATTCATCATTAGATACGATAGCTTTGGCGGCCACATCACCTGCTTGTATATCCGCTTGATGTATTCTTTGGGTGTATCACAGGAAAGATCCAGACAGTATTGCGCGCGGTGTGCGTGCTCCGTGTCCAACGCATCTGTCAGAAGATGATACTGCGAAGGGTAGTCCGGCTCATCCTTCCACATATAGAAGAGTGCTGTTTCTCCAGTGACGAACAGCTTATACCGCGTGTCATCCGAAGGGACTGCCGAAAAGGAAAAGCTTGCCGCGTCCTTGCCGGGACGAAGAATGATTCCCTCCTGTCCAGCGGAATAGATGTTCTGATAGACTTCAAAAGACATACAATCACCTCTTAGTCAAAATAAATAACCTGTCCGCTTTCCATGGATTCGTTGCACTTATATGCCAGTTTTAAGGAAATCAGCGCATCGCTGTAAGGGGAGCGAATCTTGCTTCCGTCACCGGTCAGAACGGCATCTACGAACACCTCGTCTAAAACGTTGGTCTGTTCCATGGTGCGTTTGATGTCTCTGGTTTCGTTTGCTGTGATAAAGGTGATATTGTTTCGCAGGCGGTAGTCAATTACCATATCGTTTAATGTAATCTGATAGCCGCAGGGAGGACGAACACCCCATTTGGAGTAGCAACCGCTGACTAACGTTGCAGTAACATTTCCGGGGAAACGAAGCACAACAGTAGAATGATCATCGGTATCATACTCGGGGGAAATACCGTTTTCTCCTGCCTTGTTGATGCCGGTGGAAGATGTTGCATAAACAGAAAGAGGTTCACCGTATAAATAACGAAGACCGTCCAAAAGGTGAATGTTCTGTTCTACCAACTGACCGCCGCAGTAATCTTTTTTCTGCCACCACCAGGGACCGGGAACGCCGCCAATCCAGGCACCGTAAACCAAGCCGCCCTGCTTATGCTTTGGAAGCTCGTCCTTAATCATGTCCACCAAATCCAGATATCTGTCCTGGAAGCCCACAGATGTGATGAGTCCTTTTTCCTCTACTTTATCTGCAATACGCTGTGCCAAATCTAAATCAATGGTCATAGGCTTTTCCACAATAAAGGGAATTCCCATATCAATGGCACGGAGTTCCATATCTTCCGTGTGCGCAGTTGGATCCACACAGATAATAAGAGCATCCAATCCGTCTTCTATGGCGTGGTCTAAAAGCTCTTTGTGATCCTTGTAGATTTTTGTTGCACCGGTGATTTCTGCTTTTTCTTTTGCCCGTTCTGCATTGGGGTCTGCAACGGACACGAAGATTGCATTTTCCAGCGGTTCCATTCCTCGGATATGCGCCATACTTCTGTTGCCGCAACCGATTAAACCGAGTTTACATGTTTTCATAAGATCTCCTCCGTAAAATTAAAAAATATATTTACAAATTATGTTCTTTACAGTATAATAATATTATGAAAAAAAGAAAAAGTCAATGATAATATATTGTAAAAGTATAAGGATCTTGCAATTATGTTTTTTGAAATTGAAGAAAATTTAAAAAAACCATTCCCGGTTATTCTGGTGTCCTATGCAAGTACACAGGAGCAGGGGAGTATTGTTCGCCCGCAAGGATTTCGTTTTCATCACTTTATGTGGGTGACAGAGGGCGAAGGAGAATTTGAAACGGAAGGAAAAACGCTTCATATATCTGCAGGAAACGGCGTTTTCTTAAAAAAAGATTGTCCGCACAGTTACAGAAAAAGCGGAGAAACGTTCTCCACGGCATGGTGTACATTTTTAGGAGGAGAAGAGGTCCTTTCCTATTACGGCATGGAAAACGCAACGGTATTTAAGCTTCCGGACTACTTTGACGAAATCCTGCGCCCCCTGGAAATGCTCAGCGTAAAAGGGAGTACGCCGGCTGAACGTTCTGCCATATGTTACAGTTGGATGATGGAGCTTCTGGATCGGTTGGCGCTGGAAAATATTTCTCCTGTTCAGCGTGTGAAATCGTATGTCGAGAATAATTTTGCCACGCCGATTACCCTGGATGAACTTGCAAAACGGATGGAAATGGACAAGTTCGCCATTTGCAGGTTGTTCAAAAAAGAATATGGCGACAGTGTGATGAATTATATGAAAAAAATAAGAATTTCCAAAGCAAAACATTATTTGAAATACACGGCGTTTCCCATTCACGAAATCGGTCTGATGTGCGGCTTCGAAAGTCACAGCTATTTCGGAAAAATTTTTCGGGAGGAAACGGGCGTTTCTCCGAAAGAATACCGAAACAGAAAACGGGAGTCGTAATAAGGTAAAAAGCTTCGGTTTGACGAAACGGTGGGTGGCAATGAAGGGAGCACACGAATTCTATCACGAAACATACGAAACATAACGTTAAAAAACGGCTCCGGAAAACGGAGCCGTTTTGCATGAATGCCCGGACAGCCCGGGCTTTTTTCTTTTTTTATCCCAATAATATATCGGAAATCAGCATGATGCAGAAGCCGACCAAAAGGGCATAGGTTGCACCGCGCTGTGCGCCGTGGGCATGGGTTTCGGGAATCATTTCGTCGCTGATGACATAGAGCATGGTGCCGCCTGCAAAGGCAAGGGCAAAGGGAAGAATGGCTGAAGCAAGGCTCACGGCAAAATAGCCGATGAGCGTTCCTGCCACTTCCACCAGTCCTGTCATCATGGCACAGATAAAGGTTTTTTTAGGCGAAACTCCTGCCGCCAGCATGGGTCCGATAATGACCATACCCTCGGGAATGTTCTGAAGCGCGATACCGCCGGCAATCAGAAGTGCCTGCGAGGTATCCCCTGCGCCAAAGCCAACACCTGCGGCAATGCCTTCCGGCAGGTTATGTATGGCAATGGCGGTCACGAACAGAAGCACCTTGCTGAGGCTTGCATTATTGTGCGCTTCGTCCTCGGCGCCGACCAGTTTATGAAGATGAGGCACCAGCTTATCTATCAGATTCAGGCAAATCGCACCTGCAAAAATACCTGCAACGGTGAAGACCAAACCGTATTTTCCGCCGTATTCTATAGAAGGCAGAATCAGTCCTAAAACTGCCGCCGCCAGCATGACGCCTGCAGCAAAGGACAGAACGATATCGGAAAACCGATGAGATATTTTCTTGAACAGAAAGCCAATCAGTGAGCCGAACACCGTGGCACCGCCCACGCCGATAGCTGTTAAAAGAACCATAGTCATAAAAACACTTCCTTGTAAATGGGGTGTAGTAAAATACGCTATTTTTCGTCCACCCTAAAGAGGATGCAGCAAAACGAAATTGTTTTGCTGCATCCTTTGCATTCATTTTACGCTTCAGAGAAGGAATCCTTGCCTACGCCGCACAGGGGGCATACAAAGTCTTCGGGAACATCTTCCCATTTGGTGCCGGGCTCGATATCGTAATCGGGAGCACCTGTCTCTTCATCATATTCCCATCCGCATAAGTCACATACATACTTTTTCATATTACTTTACCTCCGTAAATATTATAATAATTTTATTTGATTTCTTCAAAATCAGCTGCACCGTGCTTGCACAGGGGACAAACAAAATCCTCCGGCAGCTTGTCGCCTTCATACACATATCCGCAGATTTTGCAGATATACCCCTTTTTGCCCTCGGTATCGGGACGGGGCTTTACATGATCCTGATAATAGGTATAGGTCATGGTGTCGTTATTGTTAATCACACGCGCCTCGGTGATGGAGCAGATGAACATGCCGTGGGTGTCTAAATCCACATACTGTTCTACCTTTAAGGACATAAAGGAGTTGATGTGTCGGGGCAGGAAAATCAGACCGTTGTCGGAGCGCAGAGGTTCACAATCTGCAAACTTATCTGTGTTTCTTCCGCTCTGGAAACCGAATTTTTCAAATACGGCAAAGGGAGCGTCGGTGGACAGACAGTTGATGTTCATGATACCGGTCTGCTTGATGATATGGTGCGAATAATTTTCCTTGTTGATGGTAACGGCAATACGGTTGGGGGTGTTGGTCACCTGGGTAACGGTGTTCACGATTAAACCGTTGTCCTTCTTGCCGTCGTTGGATGTGATCACATATAAGCCGTAGCCGATGTTAAACAGCGCGTTTAAATCATTTTTGTTGGCGGTGGCATCCTGCTGCGCCAGATATTCGCCGCAGAGCTCATCGGATAAAGCGTTCAGCTGACCGATGCTTTCTTCATTCAGGGAAGAAAGAATGGTAACCTCTGTTTCGGTGAAAGATAAATTCTTGCTCTTTTCCAGCATGCCCTTCATCACCTTGGTTGCCAGCGGTGCCCAGCTGCCGTTCTGAATGAAAGCAACGGTGCGGTTACTGAAGTTGCGCTCGGTTAAATGGTCGATAAATTCGCGCATGAAGGGGAAGATGTCTGCGTTGTAGGTGGTGGTGGCTAAAATCAGCTTACTGTAGCGGAATGCATCCTCTACCGCTTCTGCCATATCGCATCTTGCCAGATCATTTACCACAACCTTGGGGCAACCTTTTGCCTTTAAGCTTTCTGCCAACTGCAGAACGGCTTTTTTGGTGTTGCCGTATATCGAGGTGTATGCAATCATGATGCCCTCTTCCTCCGGCTGATAGGAGGACCAGATGCTGTATTTATTCAGATAATAACCTAAGTTTTCGGAAAGAACGGGACCGTGCAGAGGGCAGATAATCTGAATATCCAGGCCTGCGGCTTTTTTCAGAAGCGCCTGAACCTGTGCACCGTATTTTCCGACGATACCGATATAATAGCGACGTGCTTCACATGCCCAGTCTTCTTCTACGTCTAACGCACCGAATTTACCAAAACCGTCTGCCGAGAAGAGAACCTTGTCTGTGCTGTCGTATGTCACGATAACCTCGGGCCAATGCACCATAGGTGCGGTCACAAAGGTTAAGTTATGCTTTCCTAAAGAAAGAGTGTCGCCCTCGCCGACTACCACCTGCTTTTCGGCAAAGTCTGTGCCGAAAAAGTTCTGCATCATCACAAATGCTTTGGCAGATGCCACGATTTTGGCATCGGGGTAAGTTTTTGCAAAATTTAAAATGTTTGCCGAATGGTCGGGCTCCATGTGCTGAACGATGAGATAATCCGGTGTTCTGCCGGAAAGTGCGTTCTGCAGGTTATCCAGCCATTCGTGGGTGAAGTTTGCATCCACGGTGTCCATTACGGCGATTTTTTCGTCCAGGATGACATAGGAATTATATGCCATACCGTTGGGAACAACATACTGTCCCTCGAACAAATCCACCTTATGGTCGTTAACGCCGATGTATTGAATGTCCTTCGTGATAAACATGTCATTTCTCCTTTAACAAATTCTACTAACTTATTTTACCATAAAAAATGCAGTTTTACAACAGGGTTTTGAAAAAAAATTACTCCAGAATTTTTCCGTCGGTGGAAATGGTTACCACCTGCCAGGGTAAAAACTTTCCGCTTGCCATGAGCGCATTCTTTACGGCGTTTTCAATTCCGCCGCAGCAGGGCACTTCCATGCGGACTACGGTGACGCTTCGGATATTGTTATTTATCATAATCTGCGTCAGCTTTTCGGTGTAGTCTCCTTCGTCCAGCTTCGGGCATCCGATTAAGGTGATGCGGTTTTTGATGAAATCGTTGTGGAAATTACCGTAGCTGTAAGCGGTGCAGTCTGCCGCAATCAAAAGGTCTGCATTTTCAAAGTAAGGGGCATTGACCGGAACCAGCTTAATCTGGCAGGGCCATTGTCTGAGGCGGCTGACGGAGGGGGCAGACGCTGTCCGTTGGGTTTCTTCATCTCTTTGAAGCATACGGCTCTGCGTGCCGGGGCAACCGCAGGGCAGAGGCTTGGCAAAGACTTTTTTTGCCTGCTGAACTGCCTCTTCATTGTACGCCGGTGCTTCCCGTTCTTCAAAGGTAATGGCGCCGGTGGGACAGGCAGGTAAGCAGTCGCCCAAACCGTCGCAGTAATCCTCCCGGGTCAGTTTTGCTATGCCGTTGATCATTTCAATGGCACCTTCGTGGCACGCCGCCGCGCATGCGCCGCAGCCGTTACATTTATCTTCGTTAATTTTAATGATTTTTCGGATCATGTTTGATTCCTCCTGCATTTGTTTTTTTGGATGTTTTCTATTGCTTTTCTGATATCAGTATAGTATAATATCCGTAGAATGTATGTTGAAATTTCAACAAAAGGTGAAGGATATGAAAAAATTTCTTGAAATTTTAAAAAAGTGCAGTTTGTTTGCCGATGTTTCGGAGGAAAACCTGGGCGCGTTGCTTGGGTGCCTGCAGGCAAAAACAGTGTTTTTCGATAAAAAATATACGGTGATGGCAGAGGGCGATCCGGCAAGATATATCGGCATCGTTCTGTCCGGCGGCGTGCAGGTGGAGCAGACGG
The DNA here is from genome assembly GCA_017396465.1 of Clostridia bacterium. Classification (GTDB taxonomy): domain Bacteria; phylum Bacillota; class Clostridia; order UBA1381; family UBA9506; genus Congzhengia. Next base: position 19,335 of record JAFQLU010000137.1, read on the forward strand.
ATTATTACGGGAACCGTTCCATCTTGTTTTCTGCAGAACCCTCGGAGCTGTTTGCGGAAACCTTTGCCTGCGCGGAGGTTTCTTCGCTTCCTGTCAGCATCATAGCAAAAGAGCCGTCGGAAATCATGTTGATTGATTGTCGAAGAATTTTATATACCTGCTCTAACGGTTGCGGCTTTCATCAGCAGATGATATTTAATCTGATGAAGAATCTGGCGACAAAAAACATGGCGTTTCATCGGAAAATGGAGGTTACCTCCAAGCGCTCCACCCGGGAAAAGCTGATGGCGTATCTTTTGCAGCAGGCAAAGAAAAACGGAAAAAACGCCTTCGTCATTCCCTTTGACCGTCAGGAATTGGCTGATTACCTGGAGGTGGACAGAAGCGGACTTTCTGCAGAAATCAGTAAGCTGCGAAAAGAAGGCGTGCTGTCTTGCCGGAAAAATCAGTTTGAGCTTTTGTGATACCGCGGTTGATTTTTTGAAAAAGCTATGGTATACTAAACGAAGAGAAATGAGGTTAGAATATGGAAGTAAAACATATTTCTTCGGCAGAAAATGAATATATCAAAACCTTGGTGAAGCTGAAAGACAGAAAATATCGGGAGCGGTTCGGACTCTTTATCGTAGAAGGAGAGAGAAGCGCAAGGGATGCAGTTTCCTCCGGTTTTCCCGTGGACAGCGTTGTGATGACGGAAAGCTATTTTGAGCGGCGCGACAACGTGTTTTCGGAGCAGAATATCATCACCGTGCCGGATAAACTGTTTAAAGCATTGTGCGACACCAAAACGCCTCAGGGTGTTCTGGCGGTGGCGAAGCTTCCCGAAGGGAACAGGGAAATCAGCGGAAAAACATATATCTGCTGCGACTGCATTCAGGACCCCGGTAATGCGGGAACCATTATCCGCAGTGCGGATGCTTTCGGTTTTGACGGCGTGATTTTCATGAAGGGGAGCGTGGATGTGTTTTCGCCCAAGGTGATTCGCTCTTCCATGGGCTCTGTGTTCCACATTCCCGTGATAACGGATGTGGACGCTAAATGGCTGAACGCGAAAAAGCAGGAAGGGTATTTTCTTTCCGTAACGGCTCTGCACAGAGATAGTGTGGCGCTCCGTTGCGGCACGTTTACCGATCAGCAGATTTTCGTTATCGGCAACGAAGGAAACGGCGTTTCCGATGCGGTGCTTTCTATGGCGGATGAAACAGTGCATATTCCCATGCAGGGTAGCGCAGAATCTTTAAATGCAGGCGTTGCGGCGTCTGTTCTAATGTATGAGGTGTCCTGCCATGGATAAGTATATGGAAACGGCGTACAAGGAAGCGCTTCTTGCCAAAGAGCAGGGCGAGGTTCCCGTGGGCGCGGCGATTTACAAGGACGAAAAGCTGATTGCAAAAGCTCATAATCTGGTGGAGCAGACCAAAGACCCTACGGCGCACGCAGAGCTTTTGGCTATCCGTGCGGCGCTGGCATCTCTGGGTAGCAAAAACTTAGCAGGGTGCAGTTTATATGTGACACTTGAGCCTTGCGCTATGTGCATCGGCGCCATTCATCTTTGCAAGATAAAACGGGTGTATTTCGGGGCGTACGATGCCAAAAGCGGTGCTTGCGGCGGAAAAGTGGATGTTCCCTGGAGCGGATGCTTTGATTATAAAACAGAAATTTATGGCGGCATTGCAGAGCCGGAATGCGAAAAGCTGCTGAAAGATTTTTTTGAATCCATACGAAGGGAAGAGGGAAGCTGTGGCAAATCAGTATCAGAAGCCGATTAAAAAAACAGAAGCGCAAACGCTGATGGCTATGGCGCTTCCCATGATAGAAGCCGGAAAACAGGTGAAGCTCACGGTAACGGGCTTCAGCATGTATCCGTTGGTGTCCAGCAGACGGGACGCGGTGCTGCTCGCAAAGGCAGATACTCTTTCTGTTGGTGATGTGCCGCTTTTTCAGCGGGCAGACGGAAGCTACATTCTGCACAGAATCGTGGCAAAAAAAGACGGAGCCTTTGCCGCCATGGGAGATTACGAAACCGAGAGGGAATACCCGGTAAAAGAAGAACAGGTGGTTGCAAAAGCCATCGGGTTTTACCGGAAAGGAACCTATATCGACTGCAAAAGCTTTAGCTATCGGGCGTATAGCTTCTTTTGGAGGAAAACGGCTTTTATGCGCCCCTTTCTTTTGAAAACTATGGCAAAAATGGCAAGACGGAAAGAAAAAAGGAAAAA
>JAFQLU010000138.1 GCA_017396465.1 Clostridia bacterium
AGTACGCCGAGAGGCGAAGTTTGTTCGTAACAAAAAGGCATCATTCGCAGGAAAATCTCGGACTATGAGATTTTCCGTCCTTAAAGTGAACTCCTATTGTTTTTTCATCAAACATAGGGTTACCCTTTTCTTGCCTTTTTGTGGTCTGAACTTTTTTTACATTCCCTATTCAAACATTTTGTTAATTTCTTTAATGGTTTCACGCGTTAAAAGATCGCCGCCCTCGTGGCCAACCTTACCGCTGGAAACATAGGCACTGTAGTGTCCCGCTTTTTCTGCCTTTTCCGTGGGCAGATATCCGCTTGTACCACAGCTGAGCTGATAGATAAAGGTTTGTTTTGCAAGGCTTCTCGCCTTCATGCGGTTACCGTAATCTAAAAACAGCTCAAAGGGATTGGTTGCGATTGCAATATCACCGAAACGGATAACATGATACTCAATGGTGTGGATTTCCGTAAACTGCTGTTCGCGGAAGCGCTGGATAGAACCTGCGTGCACATGCATGCGCGCATTGTCCTCAAAATTAAACACTTCTTTATCCTTGTTCTTATCCACATAGTATTCCAGTTCTCTTACTGCGTTGTTGTATTCCTCCATGGTTACCTTTCTCAAAGGCAAATCCAGGTGAATCACCTTATGACGGAAATCAACCTCGCTCTTCAGCTCGCCGATTTCTTCAAAAACCGAAACCACTTCGTTGGCAATACGCTTACCCACCTTGTTGCATCCGCTGATGTCGTACATAGAGGGGTCTGCTTTTCTTTCGATATAATTGGGACGTTTCACGTTAGGATCGTCAATGGGAGTTTCCGGGTTCACCCAGCGCACCAGGTCTCTGGGGCACTGGTCACCGCCGGCGCCGCCCATACCCAGCACGAAAACATCTTTTCCAAGTTTTTCACGGATGTTCGCTTTGGCTCTGCCCCAGAAGTCTGCGGAGATAAAGCTTCTCTGCTCTAAAATCTGCGCCGGGCAGGCAATGTTTGCCACAACACCGGTCAGTTTTTTGTCAGTATCGAAGATATAAAGAAGCTCCACGCCGGAATCGTTTCCGCCTTCTAAAGCAACAAAGTTTGCGGTGTTGGTGTCGCCCCACATCTGTCCGCTGCCGTCATCATAGGAAACACGGCGGCACATACCAACAGTGGCTCTGCCGAACTCGTTGGTATAAAGAGATTCTTTTCTGTTTTCCCAGGCATTTTTCACAGCCAGCGCGATTTTATCGGTTACCAGCTCTGTGCCTTCTTCGGGTGTTAAAACGGTTTCATCCTCCTGCACCAGCTTGGTGTAGCCCTTGCCCTCGGGCAGGAACTCTTCTAAAATTGCCGCCGCTGTGGAAATGGTGGAGCCGTCTTTTCCTTTTGCACCTGCACGACCGCGCAGTTTTAAGGATGTATGCGTATGCGTTGCGCCCACAATTACTTTTTCGGGGGCAACTTCGCTTGTTAATTTTGCCAGTTTTTCTCTCGCCAGTTCAATCACGCTATCCGGCAGACTTACCACGTCCACAGATACCAAAACCATCTGCTCGCCGTCTGCTTCCACTGCCATAGCCGTAACGGTGATATCAGATTCCACATATTCGGAAATTCTTTCAAAGAACTGACCTGCAAGACTTACTTTTTTTTCAGGAACCAGGCTTTCCTCCGCCCAGCCTACATATAATTTTCCCATTTTCTTTTCCTCTTTTCGTCAGATAATTTCAATGCCTAAAATATCACAAAGGTTTGTAATCACTTCTGTATTGTCGCCATAAGAGATGATATAGTGCTGGCACATAACCTTCTGTGCAAAATCTTCCACATCATCTAAAAGGATTTCAAGACCGGGAAGCTGGGGTGCAGGCTGTGTCCAGCCGGCTTCTTCCCATTTTCTGGGTGTGATACCTTCGCCGGTTACCATATGCATATAGTAGCTGCCATCAATGCAGGTTAAGCGGCACATGGTCACATCGCCGGGCTTTACCTTGCTTACATTTAAGATACCCTCGGACAGCTCGCCGAACGCCGCAGGCATAACGGTTACGCCGCCGTCGGTAACTTCCGCAGGCACATAGTCGGGAACGCCTGCCAAAACTCTGTCTGTGAAGAATTCATAGAATTCTAAATAGAAGGCGCACTGACCGGTTAAGTATTTCACCATTAGCTGGGTAATGTTACCTAAAGAATCGTTTTCGGGAATGGTGCATAAGCCTTCCTCATCTGCCAACAGCATAAAGATAGGTGCAGGCGGGAAGCCTAACAGCTTTTTCATGCCGTCTACGTCTTTTAAGGAAATGGCATCGTAGCCGCGTTCGTCGCAGATTTCTTTGGTTGCTAAATAGTAGCCTGCCGCTTTTTTCATGCTTTCGGGGTTTGCGGCTTTTAAGAAGTTCCATTTGCTCATGCAACGATCGATTACGTCCTGCTTCTTATCGTCCGTAATCTTTTGGTAGCGCTGCTCGATTTCCAGCATTTCAAAGGTTTCGATTTCAGGGCCGATTTCTCTCTTTAAGGAAGGACCGTCAGCCTGAGTGCCATAAAGGTTCATGTCACGGTAGCCTGCCATACCGCTTCTTGCGTGGCGCAGTTTCTTTGCCGCAGAAGCCGCCAAAGCATAGTTATAAACAGTCTTTGTTTTGGAAGGAAGCCCAATGATATCGTAAACATATTTAAAGGTGTATCCCAAATCATAGAAGGTTTTACGGATTGCGGTTGTGCCTGCCTGGTCCGCTGTGGTAACCAAGCGATCCCCTTCCATCCAGCCGCAAAGGCCCCATAAAACCATGGGAATATGACGGAAATGCTCTGTTACTTTCACAACTGCGTGGGTGGGAATCCAGCCTGCGATGCAAACGACCAGACAGTCAAAATCCTGACCCTTTAAAGCATCCACCGCTTTTTTCACGTCTTTCTCTTCATAATCGTCTGTTACGGGAAGAACCTTCACCAGCTCTAATCCCTCTTTTTCCAAGGACGCCGCCGCATCCTCACATTTTTTGATGATGATGTCAATCGGTGTATTCACTTCACCGAATCCGACAAATGCTGCTTTTGCCATACTATCACATAACCTTTCTGCCCTGTGGGACTTATATTTCGTTAAAATAATTTTTCGTCTAATTCGCAGTACCGCTTGTAGCACTCGGTGTAGTCCACACCGGTGGGAGAGTACCGTTTATCGGTGGCAACTGCCATATCGCAGGCCTTTTCCACACTCTCAAACAGCCCTACCGCCACGCCGGCAAGAATAGCAGAGCCGAGACACGCCGTTTCATCGTTTTTCAGCGTTACAAAATCCTTGCCGATCATATCTGCTTTAATCTGACACCACAAGGGACTCTGTGCGCCGCCGCCCATGGTGCGGATTTCGGTGCAATCCGTTCCCACATAGTCTAAATTACTCTTGAGCATACAGGAAACGGCTTCTAAAATACTTCTGACCGCATGGCCTCTGGTGTGCTCCATGGTGAGACCATAAAAAACGCCCTTGGCATCGGGGTCATATTTCGGCATGGTAGCACCGCAAAGATAGGGCAAAAATGTCAGCCCTGCAGAGCCTGCAGGAACTTCCTTCGCCAGCTGATCCAGCTCTTTAAAAGAAAAGGTTTCGCAGAAATTATTTTTAAACCACTTAAGAGCAATGCCTGCCGTGGGTGTCCACATGAGAAGACAGTATTTCCCGTCGTAGTTTAAATGACAGGGCATTTTGCTTTCCGGGTTATAAGCAGGCATTTCCTCGCTGGGAACGAAGATAACCATGGTGGTTCCCGTCATTTCGCTGATAACGCCGGGCTTTACGATACCTGCTCCGATGGCGCCTGCAATCTGGTCGATGGCACCGGTTACAATGCGGATGCCCTGATACGCACCGATTTCCACGCCACTTGTGAACACCTCGGGAAGGGTTTCCTCCTTCACGCCGATAAAGTCCAGCATTTCCTTCCACCAGATGCGTTTTGTTACATCAAAATAAATGGTAGAGGACTGCAGGGTTTGCTCGGTGACGAACCTGCCCGTTAAATGATATAAGATATAATCCTCCAGCAAGAAGATTTTTTTGGTTTTTTCTAAAATTTCCGGCTCGTTTTCCTTCATCCACAGAAGCTTTGCCGCAGGCCAGGTTGCCGTGATTTCCGGCTGACCGGTCACCTCATACACCTTTTTTTCACCGAACCGCGCGCGGATTTCGTCCGCCTGCTTTGCGGCGCGGTTATCCAGCCACACGATAGCCTTACGAAGCGGTTTTCCGTTTTCGTCGGTCACAATCAGGGTTTCGCACTGGGTGTCGATGCTTAAGGCATAAATTTCGTATGATGCGCTAAGCTCATCTATCGCTTCTTTTACCAATACCCAATACTGCTCTGCATCAAACTCCACGCAGTCGCCCAAGACCTCCAGGGTGTAATCCTTTGTGACGGAAGCTACGGGGTTTAACGCTTCATCAAACACCGCCGCCTTAAGGGATGTTGTGCCGATGTCTATTCCCATAACGTATTTCATAGAGCATACTCCTTTTTATCCAATTCTTACTTAATGTTATTGTATCACATCTCAAACGAAAGTCAATAGCAATCATAACGAAAAATTTTCGTAAGCACCCACTTTTTCTTTGCCACAATGCGAAAAATATTCATAGATTATTTTCAACTTATCCATTGAGAAATATTTTCATTTGTGATACAATGTATAAAAAGCACAATTTACCGAAAAAAAGGTGATAGGAATGAATATTGACGAACGAAAGAATAAAATACTGGAGCTTTTAACGGAAAACGGCATTGTGAAGGTTGCAGCTTTGAGCGAAATTTTAGGCATTTCCGAGGTGACCATCCGAAACTATCTTGCCGATATGGAAAGCAAAGGGCTTCTGACCCGTGTGCACGGCGGCGCTATCAGCTCCTACAAGCCATATTGTAGCATGAACTTTAACCAGCGGATGGAAACCAATCAGGCAGAAAAGGACGAAATTGCCAGGAAAACGGCGGATTTTATCGAGCCCAACGATACCGTGATGCTTAATTCCGGCACCACAACGCTGCTTGCCTTTCGTCATCTGCCCCAGGACTATAACTTAAACATTGTTACCAACTCCATTTCCATTGCGCTGGAGGCGTCTAATAACCCCAACTTCCATGTGACATTGGTCGGTGGTGCGGTGAACGGAAAATATCAGTTTACCTATGGCTCCGATGCCGAGGCACAGCTTCGCAACTTTCATGCCGATAAGCTGATTCTGTCGGTAGACGGCATTGATTTTTCCGGCGGCTTTTCCACCTATTACGGCGAAGAGGCATCCATGGACCGCATCATGCTGGAGCATTCCGAGGTGTGTATCATTGCCGCAGACAGAAGCAAGTTCCGCAGAAATGCTTTTGTGAAGATTTCGCCCCTTGACACGGCAGACTATATCGTTACAACCTGCACATTGGATAAAGAAGAAAAGGACAAACTGACCGCCGCGGAAATC
>JAFQLU010000139.1 GCA_017396465.1 Clostridia bacterium
AGGGGTATCGCAAGTTGCGATACCCTTGTTTGAGACCGAATTGATTTTGATGCAGAATGGACAAACTGAATCAAAGCAAAGCTTTGGGATCCCGAAGCTATATGCAGATACAGCGAGTGGTGAAGTTTGTTCATAGCTTTTTAGCGGTCTGCGCAAAATCAAACGGTCCTGCAGAAAAGGAAGGAAACAAGGAAATTATGAAAAAACCTTTATTACTTTGTATTATGGACGGTTTCGGCTTAAACCCTGCCGAAGAGGGCAATGCCATTCATCTGGCTAACACCCCGAACCTGGATAAACTCTTTGCACAGTATCCCAATACACAGCTGGCGGCAAGCGGCATGGCAGTTGGTCTTCCCGACGGTCAGATGGGTAACTCCGAGGTTGGTCACACTAATATCGGTGCCGGCAGAATCGTGTATCAGGAGCTGACCAGAATCACCAAATCCATCGCAGACGGCGACTTTTTTGAAAACGAAGCTCTGCTTGCGGCAGTAGAAAACTGCAAAAAGAACGGCACAGCGCTCCACATTATGGGACTTCTGTCCGACGGTGGTGTGCATAGCCACAACACGCATATTTACGCCATTGCCGAGCTGGCAAAACGCGCAGGTCTTACCGATGTGTTCGTTCATTGCTTCTTGGACGGCCGTGACGTTCCTCCTGCATCCGGTAAGGATTTCGTGCAGGAAATGATGGATAAACTGGCTGAAATTGGCGTAGGTAAGGTTGCTACCGTTATGGGCAGATACTACGCAATGGACAGAGACAACCGTTGGGACAGAGTTGAAAAAGCATACCGTGCTATGGCGTTCGGCGAAGGCAACGAGGTTGCTTGCGGCGTTTGCGCTGTGGCAAATTCTTATAAAGAAGACGTAACCGACGAATTCTTGGTTCCTGCTGTTGTAACCGAAAATGGCGAAGCTGTGGGCAAAATCCGTGAAAACGATTCCGTTGTGTTTGCAAACTTCCGTCCCGACCGTGCAAGAGAAATCACAAGAGTGTTCGTAGACCCCGATTTTGACGGTTTCAAGCGCGCATATTTCCCCGTGCATTTCGTTTGCATGACGCAGTATGACAAAACCATGCCCAACGTGGATGTGGCATTTAAGCCCCAGGTACTGACCAACACATTAGGCGAATATTTAAGCAAAAACGGTCTTTCCCAGCTTCGAATCGCAGAAACCGAAAAATACGCGCACGTTACCTTCTTCTTTAACGGCGGCGTGGAAAAGGTTTCTGAAGGCGAAGAAAGAGCACTGATTAACTCTCCCAAGGTTGCAACCTATGACCTTCAGCCCGAAATGAGCGCTGTGGAAGTAACCGACACTTTAATGGAAAAACTGGACACCTTGGATTTAGATGTTGTTATCTTAAACTTTGCAAACTGCGACATGGTTGGCCACACCGGTATCATGGAATGTGCCGTGAAAGCCGTGGAAACCGTGGACACCTGCGTTGGCAGAGTGGCAGACAAGGTTCTTTCCATGGGCGGCGCTATGCTGATTACCGCAGACCACGGTAACGCAGACCAGATGATTGACCCCGAAACAAACGGCGCATTCACCGCGCACACCACCTTCCCCGTACCCTTTATCGTGGTTGGTTGCGGCAATGTTTCCCTGCGTGACGGCGGCGTTTTGGCAGATATCGCACCCACCATGCTGGACATTTTAGACCTGCCCAAGCCCGAGGAAATGACAGGAACGAGCATTATCGTAAAATAAGCTATAAAAATGATGAAAGAGACGCATTCTGCGTCTCTTTTTTTGTTGCATGTAGGGGTATTTTGTGATAAAATAAAATAAAGAAATCTTGTTTTGCGAACGATGTCAAAAAACAATCCCTCCGTCAGTCTGCGACTGACACCTCCCTTTAGGCAAGGGAGGCTTTGAGAGGTTTGCATCTAAACCTTATGCCTCGCAATATGGATATGTCGAATTTTGTTGAAAATGAAGAAGAGGGAATCCAATATGTCAAAAATCGAAGAAATTGATGTTAATTTCAAAGTAAATGAAGCTAATGAAAATGGCGTTGTATATTATAACTGTATGGATAAGCCTTTTTCGCTTCACGGATTTTACAGTCCTGTAGAAACGGGTAAGTTTATGCGACTTCCCGAAAGTTTTTCTACTGACGAAAGGGTAAATGGAGGAGTGAGAAGTCTTATGTTTCATACCGCAGGCGGAAGAGTCCGTTTTGTGACTGATTCAAAGATTGTCAGTATTCGTGTGAATTTGGCGACTCCTGTCTGTTTTATGCCGCATATGGCCGAGAGCGGAATTCACGGATTTGATATGTATGTAGCATCTCTTGATAAAAAGACTAAACCGCTTTATAAGAAAACATTTATTCCCAGTGGAGTTACAAGAGATGCGGGCAATTATTGCGGAAGCTATGAATTTAAGGACAGTACACTTCGTGAAATTATAATAAATTTCCCATTATACAACGGAGTTGAAAACCTTTATATAGGGCTGTGTGACGGTTGCACACTGAAAAAAGCGTCACCCTACAGTATAGAATTACCTATGGTCTTTTATGGCTCATCTGTTACTCAGGGAGGGTGTGCATCAAGACCTGGAACGAACTATACACACCATCTTTCAAGGTGGCTTGATGCAGATTTTATAAACTTAGGCTTTTCGGGAAGTGACCTTGGAGAAGAGGCCCTTGCAGAGTATATTGCAACAATCCCTATGTCTGTATTTATCCATGCATACGGCTACAATGCTCCATCAAAGGTCCATTATGAAAATACCTATTATCCGTTTTATAAAACCGTAAGGGACGAAAAACCTAACTTGCCCATTGTGATGATGTCTTCGCCTGTTTGTCTTGATCTCAAAACCGAAAGTATTGCAAAGCAAATGACTGACTATCGCCAAATTGTTATAAACGCGTATGAAAAAGCAATTGCATCAGGGGATAATAATGTGTATCTGATAGATGGGTTTACTCTGCTTGGTGATAGTGAAGGGACAGAGACAACTGTTGATGGTACACATCCCACCGATTGGGGATTCTACAATATGGCAAAGACACTTTATCCTTTACTTGAAAAAATTTTATTTGGATAATCACGAAACGGTAGAGAAGTAAATAATACTAGTTTTTAACTTTTTAGCTCCGGTCTTGACACGAACTTTATCGAATAATGTAGAAAGTAGGAAGATGTATGTGGAAAAACTCTGTCGAGTACACAGATGGAATTATGAGCTTACACGATTGTGTTGTTAATAGTGTAGAGCGTTTTGATGATATATTATCTTTATATTTTAATGACGGATTCTGGATATTATCAGATACAGAATATAATTCTTGTGGTGCAACAGTAAGAACATATAAATCAAAAATCGAATTTATTGATTTTGATGAGGATATGTCAGAGTTTTATTTGTTCAAAAGACATTATTTGTTCAGCAAACATATATGTACAACAAGGAAAAAAGTGGATTTAAAAGAAGTTTATGAAAAAATAAATAGTGGCGCGTGGAAAATAGAGTTTATAGAGCAATATAAAGGTTTTCGTCGTTTTTTGTTTTTTGGAAGCCTAACAACAAAGAAAAAAGGGAATTTTGAATTTCAAGTAGTTATTGATTGTGAAAAAATGGAATGTTGTTGGAATAATATTCGTCCTGATAGAAAATGGTGAGTTTTAGTTTGTGTTAAGTCCTAAAATTTAAAAGATTCGTTTGCTTAAGTTTAATATTTACATATCAGGCCAAAATAGAATTCCGGCGGGTTTTAATAGATTTATTTCAAGGAAAAAGGAGAAAAACTATGTTTGAGAGAAAAAGCTTTCAGCATCATTATGAGGGGGCGATGGAGCCTTTTAAGATTATTGGAAACGTATATTATGTGGGATGCTTTTCCGCATCTTCCCATTTGATTGACACCGGCGACGGGTTGATTTTAATTGACACGGGGTATGCAGACACCCTGCATTTATTGATAAACTCTATCTATCAACTGGGCTTTTCGCCCTATGATATTAAAAAAATCATTCACACCCACAAGCATGGCGACCACACGGGTGCTACGGCGGCGCTGGTGCATTTAACGGGGGCAGAGACTTATATCGGCGAAAAGGATGCGGAAAGCGCGAAGGAGTATTTTGAGCCGGATGTGCTGCTCAAAGACGGCGATGTGGTGCAGCTGGGAAACACGGAAATCCGCGTTCTGGAAACGCCGGGACACACGATAGGCACCATATCCTTATTCTTTGAAACGGCAGAAAAGGGAAAGATTTACCGTGTAGGCACCTTTGGCGGCGCCGGGGCAAACACCCTTGCAAAAGGTCGGTTTGACTACCCGGATTGCAGAGAAGGATACCGCGCATCGCTGGCTCGGCTTCGGGAAGAGACGGTGGACGTGTTTATCGGAAACCATGTGTGGAACAACGACACGGAAGCAAAAGCCAAAATCTTAAAAGAAACGGGAGAAAATCCCTTTATTGACGATGAATTATGGTGTATGTTTTTAAACTTCTGCGAAAAACGGCTGGATGACTTAATCGAAAAAGAGGAAGAACAAATATGAAATGTACCACAGAAGAAATGAAGCAAATTGCAACAGGCGCGATTCGGGCAACGGAGGAAAACGGGGTGGTGTTTTTCCATCGGTTCACCGAGGAGCAGGAGGAACTGTACCGGAATAGATGGACAGATTTTTATATCAGAAGCTTTGCAACTGCCGGAATCAAGCTTTTTTTTGAAACAGACAGCGAGAAAATGACATTAAAGGTTACCACCTCACCGGGTAGCTCACGGAGCTATTTTTCCGTAGATGTTTTCGCAAATGGCGAAGCGGTGGGATACATAGATAATTTTAAAGAAAAGGACATGACGGGAGACTACACGCAGAAGGCGTGCCCTTTGGGTGATTTTGCGAAAACCTTTTCTTTGGGGGAAGGAATGAAGAAGGTTTGCATCCATCTGCCCTGGTCGGTGAAAACAGGAATTAGCGAACTTATGCTGGATGACGGCGCGTATGTTCGCCCCGTAAAGCATAGCAAAAAGCTTTTGGCGTTTGGCGATTCCATCACCCATGGGTACGATGCTATGCGCCCCTCAAACCGTTATATTGCGCGGCTTTCGGAGGCGCTTTGTGCGGAGGAACTGAATAAAGCCATCGGCGGAGAGGTGTTTTATCCCGAGCTTGTGGCGAAAAAAGAGCCGTTTGCACCGGACTATGTCACGGTGGCTTATGGCACAAACGACTGGAGCGGCAAGGACAGAGAAACCTTTTTGAAGGATTGCAGAGCATTTTACAGCGCGGTGAGCAAGGCTTACCCCGATGCGAAAATCTTTGCCATCACGCCTATCTGGCGAAAGGACAAGGACGAGGAACGCCCCTTCGGTGCATTTGCGGAGGTGGAAGGCGCTATCCGCGAATCGGTCAGCGGTCTTTTAAATGTTACGGTGATTCCGGGCGAAAGTCTTGTGCCGGAAGAAGCATCGCTTTATGGCGATTTGAGACTCCATCCCAACGACGAGGGGTTCCGACATTATTTCGAAAACTTATATGCAAACATAAAAGAAAAGATATAAAAAGGAGCGTTTTGTTATGATAAGAAAAGAACAATCGGAAGAAATTTTTGCAAGATCCATACAATTAAACGATGGTTTTCGTGAAACCAGCGCAGACGGCGTTTGCCTTGCTTTTGATAAGCGGTACGGTATTATGTTCTGCGTGTATATGCCGGGCAAGCAGTGCTGCTACGGCGAGTCCAGAAGCAAAATCGTTTTGGCGTATTTCCCCGCAACGCAGCCTCATAACGTGCGCTACATCACCGTAACGGAAGGCAGAGACGAGTTCTGCCCCAACATTATGGGCATCGGAGACGGAAAGGTGCGCGTGTTTTATGTGGTGGACAGCTATTCCGAGGGTGACCAGGACATCTGCTACAAGGATTTTGACTTTCAGACGGAAACCTTGAGCGAGGAAAAGACCATGATGGTAAAATGCGAGGACGGAAAACTTCAAAAAATGAGCCTGTCTTTGACATTTTCCTATCTGGAAGAAAGAGGCTATCATAACCACTCCTTCCTTGCATCGGAGCAAATCAGCATCGGAAGCGGTACATATTATAAGGACGCAGACGGCGTAGCCTACGGCGTGGCAACCAGCTATCTGATGGAGCCGGTTCTGTTCCGCTCTTATGATAACATGGCAACGGTGGAATTTTTTGCGGTTTACCCTTACACCGCCCAGTATGAATTTGACTATAAAATCTTAAACGGCAAAATATACGGCATCTGCCGGACGGAAAACGAAACGAACAGCATCACCTTTTCCACCTCCGAGGACATGGGAAAAACCTGGTCCGAGCCGATTGCGTTAGAAGAAAGCATCAACTGCCGCCCCAGAATCATTCATTATGACGGGGAGCTTCTGATGGCGTATAACTATTATAATGATGATGCGAAAAACCACCGCATTGTCACTCGTACGAGAAATGCCGTAAAGCTTCGTATCGTGGATAACGATGACCCCAACAAGTGCACCGTTGCGGCAGACCTCATTAACAAATGGGGCTTGGTGAACGTTTCCGTTGTGGAAATTTTGGGTATCGTTTATATTGCATACAGCACCAGCGAGCTTCCCGTGGAATACATAAACTACGACGGCCCCGGCCCTGTGGTGAACGGAAAAGACTCCATGCGGTATGTGAAGCTTGGATATATCGGGAAAAAGGAAGAATAGCATATAAGGAGAAAAAATATGAAAAAAGTACATAAGATTATAAGTGTTTTGGTATGTTTTGTGATAGCGGTATCTTGCCTTACGGTATCCGTCTCGGCGGACTTTTCCGATATGGCAGGAAAGGAATCGGCAGAAGTGGTGGAGCGGTGGAAAGAGGCAGGGCTTATTTCCGGCTATCCCGACGGGACGTTTTGTCCCGAGGCAATGGTAACCCGCGCGCAGTTTGCCAAAATCATTGCAGAGCTATATTTAAAAGAGCAGGGAAGCGGAAGTGTGACCTACCATGATGTGGAAAACGGTGCGTGGTATGCGCCATATGTAGAGAAGGCTTCTACCTATATGTCCTGCTGTGAGAAAAAAGCAGACGGCAGCTGCGATCATCTTTTTATGCCCGATGCGCCGCTTCAGATGCAGGAGGCGGTGGAGGTTCTGTCCCGAGTGGATAAGGTGCCCGAGGAAGGTAAAGCGCAGGCAGACGGCATCGCAACACGGGAAAACCTGATTCTTTTGATAGATGGATTGTTAGGCGGAAAAGACGGCTTTTTCTATGCCCTTTCTGTAATCGATGCCAAATGGGCGAAGGAAGACGAAATCCTGCCCCTTGTGGCGCTGACGGAAGATGCGGAGCTGGTAACCACCAATGAAGACGGACAGGTTCTGCTTCTTTCCTGGCATTCCTATCCCGAAAGCTATATTCCCGGAGAACAGTTTACCTGCAAATACGGCGAAATGTGGACCTTTACGGATAAGGAAGCGATGAAGTGGTATGACGAAAACAGCGAAAATGTGACCGATTGGGAGCTTCGCTTTGAGCAGCTTTTAGGTCTTCCTTATACGGACGAGAAAACCCATGTTTCTGCCTTCTGGGTAGACCCCGAGGAAATCATCCGCCCGGCGTATCAGACCGATGCAAAGAAGCAGATGGATGCTTCTGTCCTCGATGGCTCGGCGTTGGGTGAGCACAAGGAATGGTTTGACGGCAACGCCGAATATTCCTATAAAACCTCGGCGTATCCCTGGACGAGACTGGGATATACCTACGACTGGCTTCCCGACGAAACCGAATACGGCATGACGGAGTTTATCATCCTTGCCGATTCGGTCATCGACGTGGAATGGACAAAAAGCTTTGACGAGTTTATCGGCTGGCTGGCAGAAAACTGATACAAAGGAGATATCTATGCGGCTGATTGCATTTCGGTACGGTTCAACCTATATTACGGAACGGATGGCGTTTCAGGATGGCAGAGAAGATGTGAAAATTCCCATCGGGCTTTTGTTTTTCCTTTTGGAGCATGAAGACAGAAAGCTTTTAATTGACGTGGGGTGCGACACCATGCCCGGCTTTTTACTTACGGAGTTTCAGTCTCCCGTTGAGGTTTTGGAAAGCTGCGGCGTGAAACGAACGGAAATTACGGACGTGTTTATATCCCACGCCCACCACGACCATATTGATGCCCTTCGGTATTATCCGCAGGCGGTGGTGCACATTCAAAGAAACGAGGCGGAGGAAGCCGGGCGGCATCTGAAAAACGCTAAGAATATTGCATGGTTTGATAGCGGAAAAACCTTGTGGGAGGGCGCCGAAATCCTTCACATCGGGGGACACTCTGCCGGCTCGTCTGTTCTTACGGTTTCGGCAAAGGATAAAACTTTTGTCCTCTGCGGCGACGAGTGCTACACGAAAGAAAACCTTATAGAGGAAAAGCCAACGGGGAGCAGTGTGGATATCAAAGCCAGCGAGCATTTTGTGAAAACTTACGGAAAACCGCCCTACGTTCCCGTTTTGTTTCACGATAACGAAATCGTGGAGGGCATCGGATGGAAGGTGCTGGCGGAAGAGTAAAAGACTGCGCGTTGCTTGTGTCGGGAATAAAGGCGTGGTATACGGTATATGAAAATGGTGATTCTTACGCACAAAAGGAGGATGCAGGCATGATAACCGTATTTAACCGAAGAGAGCTTATCATAACATATGATGCAAAGGTTCAGGCAAACGTGCGTGAGATGCTTGTGTCTGCTGATGTGGATTATATCATCATAGCGCGGAACATCCATCCCTATTCTTTGAATCTGCGCTCTCATGAATATAAAATTTATGTACATAAAAAGGATTATGCATATGCCTGCCACCTGATACGGGATGTGTTAAGGTGAGGCTGTGCAGGATACAGAGCGCATCATTCCTACGGATGGAGAGTGCGCTGTTTCAAAAAAGAAAACGGAGGAAAATTATGAGATATTCCAATGCGTTTGGCGAAAAAGCGTCCAAGGTGTTTTTGGGGACGGCGTATTTTGGCGACGGGATTTCAAAAGAGGATGCGTTTTCCATTATGGATACATTCCGCGATTTGGGCGGCACGCATATCGACACGGCGCGGCTCTATGCAAAAGGCGTGTCGGAGGAGATTGTGGGCGCGTGGATGAAAGACCGCAAGGCGACAGATATGCACGTTTTCACAAAGGGCGCATATTTTGAGCCGGATGCAGGCGAGGCGTCCCGCGTTACGGAAAAAGACATTGTGTCCGACCTGGAAAAAAGCCTTATGGCGCTGGGCACCGATTCTGTTGAGTTTTACTGGCTCCATCGGGACGACCGCGTGATTGATCCCGGGGAGCTTGCAGAGCTTTTAAACCGTTTGGTGAAAGAAGGCAAAATCCGTGCCTTTGGCGCATCCAACTGGCAGTCGGACAGAATCAAAGCGGTGAACGATTATGCGAAAAATCACGGTCTTATGGGCTTTTCCGCAAGCCAGATT
The DNA here is from genome assembly GCA_017396465.1 of Clostridia bacterium. Taxonomy (GTDB): domain Bacteria; phylum Bacillota; class Clostridia; order UBA1381; family UBA9506; genus Congzhengia. The sequence goes on from JAFQLU010000139.1 coordinate 9,468, forward strand.
CGCTTTAACCCGGCGTATTGCCTGGGTGAGCGTGGCGGACTTGTGGGTATGGACAAAGACGAGTTTGCTTTTTATAAAACCGCAGGCATGCCCGTTGTGGCATATTCCTCCCAGGCGAAGGGATTTTTCTCTAAAGTAGCAGAGCAGGGGGAAGAGGCGCTTTCCGAAAAGGCGAAGAAACGGTATTTATGTAGGGAAAACCTCAAAAAGGTGGAAATCATGAAAGCGCTTTCCCAAAAATATCACTGCTCCGTGGGCGCAATTGTGTGCGGCGCAATGTGCTCTATTTCCGCGCCCGACACCTTCCCCGTCATCGGCGGAAGCCGCGTTTCCCAGATTCAAGATTCCATGTCCGGCGCTGATGTTGTGCTGACACGGGAGGAGCTTTTTGAGATTTTTAAGGAGATTTTATAAATATGGAAACAAAAGATATGATATGGAAGCTCAGGACGAAAAAGGGAATGTCTCAGGAGGAGCTGGCGACCAAGACCTTTGTGACCCGTCAGGCGGTGTCTCGGTGGGAAACAGGGGAGACGGTGCCGAACACGGAAGAGCTGAAGCTTTTGTCAAAAGCTTTGGACGTGTCTGTCAACACGCTTTCAAGGTATCCTAAAGCGCTCATCTGCCAATGCTGCGGTATGCCCTTAGAAGATGCGGTAATCAGCCGCGAACAAGACGGCGCGTTTAACGAAGAATTCTGCAAATGGTGCTACGCCGACGGAAAGTTTACCTATCACAGCATGGACGAGCTGATTGATTTCTGCGCCACCCACATGGCGACGGAGGACTACACCGAGGACATGGTGCGTGCCTACATGCAGGAATTTCTGCCCACCTTGCATTACTGGAAAACCTATGAATCCATTGGCGGGCACGATGCTGTGAATGAAATGGAGCAGAAGTTGATGGATGAAATCAACGACCTGCAGATTGACGGTATGCCCAAGGTGGAAAAGCTGTATCAGCTGAAAGGGGATTTTGTGAACCTTGCGTACCCTCTGCCGAGCGGTGCGAGCGTTTCTTTTTTAAACGATAACGCCACATATTTAGGCGCCCAGCTTCCTTGCGTGTTTGGCGGCGAGCGTTGCTTCGGCGTTGTGGCGGATGTGGGCTTTATCCTGGTTTGCACCTATGAGGAAAACGGCGAAAATCCGGAATTGGTTTTATATAAAAAGAGATAGACGGCCCAAAAAGCGGCGGAGTGATACAGGCTGCCTGAAAGAAAAAATGATTTGCACATAAATTCATAAATAACAGATAAAATGCACATTCTATGATTGTAGGATTTGTATTTTTTCTTTGGAGGGTTTTATGAAAGAGTATTTGGAAATTACCGACATCTATGCAAGAGAAATTTTAGATTCCCGTGGCAATCCCACGGTGGAGGCGGTGGTAGAGACGGAAAACGGGTGCGGCATAGCTTCTGTTCCGTCAGGTGCATCCACCGGCGCTTTTGAGGCGGTGGAGCTTCGGGACGGGTACGAAAGCCGTTATATGGGCAAAGGCGTGAAACGGGCGGTGTCTCATGTGAATAACGAAATCGCCGATTGCCTCATCGGCATGAACGCCGCAGACCAAAGAGACATTGACCGCAGAATGATTGCCTTAGACGGCACGGAAAATAAATCAAGCCTTGGGGCAAACGCCATGCTGGCGGTGTCTCTCGCCTGCGCAAAGGCGGCGGCAAAGGCAAAGCACGAGCCGCTTTATTCCTATATCGGCGGCGCAGGTGCCCATGTGCTTCCCGTTCCCATGATGAACATTTTAAACGGCGGCAAGCACGCCGATAACAGCGTGAACCTGCAGGAGTTTATGATTATGCCCGTGGGTGCGCCGACCTTTTCCGAAGGGCTGATGCACGCATGTCAGGTGTATCACACATTAAAATCGGTGCTGAAAGGAAAAAACCACACCACCGCCGTGGGCGATGAGGGTGGCTTCGCGCCCAATCTTGCCAGCGACGAGGAGGCGCTTTCCCTGCTTTGCACCGCCATAGAAAAAGCGGGATTCATTCCCGGAGAGGATTTTGTGATTGCCATAGACGCCGCCGCAACAGAGCTTTTCGAGGCGGCAAGGCATGAGGGCAAGGAGGGCTATTATTTCTGGAAAACGGGCGAGCTTAAGTCCCGGGATGAAATGATTGCCTACTGGGAAATGCTGGCAGGAAAATACCCCATTGCCTCTTTGGAGGACGGTTTGGCGGAAGAGGATTGGGACGGCTGGCAGGCGCTCACCCTCCGTCTGGGGAAAAAGCTTCAGCTGGTGGGAGACGATTTGTTTGTGACCAACACCAAACGGCTGAAGGAGGGCATATCCAAAGGCGTTGCCAATTCCATTCTCATTAAGGTGAATCAGATTGGCACGCTCTCCGAAACATTAGACGCCATCGACATGGCAAAACGGGCAGGGTATACGGCGGTGACCTCTCACCGAAGCGGCGAAACGGAGGACACCACCATAGCGGATTTAGCCGTTGCCGTTGGCACAGGGCAGATTAAAACCGGCGCACCGGCACGCACCGACCGCGTGTGCAAGTATAACCGGTTACTCAGAATCGAAGAAGCGCTGGGGGCGAACGCCAAATATCCCGGAAAGAATGCGTTTTTTTCAGTAAACGGCGTATGAAATGAAAGGAAACGGGGTAAGATAAGGCTTGTAAGCCGAAGGGCTTACCAAGATGGGAGGAAGAAAAATGAGCTGTAAAGCAAATGCATCCATCAAGTGTACGGTTACCCAGTGCGCATACCATTGCGCCGATGAAAACTACTGCACATTAGATGCCATCCGCGTAGGAACACATGAGGCAAACCCCACGGAATGTCAGTGTACGGATTGTGAGTCTTTTGTGAAAAAACAGTAACCGGAAAGGGCTGTCGGGCGTTTTTCGCCCGGCGGTCTTTTTTGTTTTCCACCCTCCAACCTCAAACGAACATCCTCCCACTTCAAAGGAACACCCACGCAAAAGAAAAGCGTGCCGGATCTCCGGCACGCAATCATCATTCTGTTTTATTTCGTTTCTGTAATCTCCGCACTCTCTATTAGCGGCACAACCTTTAAATTCCAAACCAGACCGGTGAGTATTTCCTCCGGAATTTCCTCCGGAAGCGGCATTCTCATAATCACATGATATCCGAAATCTGATTCCACCGGCTGGGAAATTCCGCCGACGGGAAGGGCTTTTACGGCGTTTTCAAAAGGCGCAACCATTTCGCCGTCTGTAAATACATAGCCATCCGGATTTTGCTCCATGCCCGGGTCTTCGCCAAAATCTTCAATAAGCTGATCAAACTTCGTTCCGGCTTTTGCATAACGATATACATCTTTTGCTGTTTTCTCTGCCTGCTCCGATTCGTAGGAAATCAGAACATGCTTGGCACAAAGATAGGTTTCCTGATACGCCTTTTTCACCGTTTCGTTTTCGGATGCCTGTTCTTTCAGTGCATCCACCAAGTTGAATGCCAGCACTTCCTTTTCCAGTATCAAAGCCAGCTGCCCCCTCAGAAGACCGGGGTAGTTGTTCTTGTTCCGGAGAGCTTCCAGCTCCTCTTCCGATAAAACGATGCCTGCTTTTTTTGCTTCGTCGGACAAAATCGTGCATTGTACCAAATAGGATGCTACCGCAGTTTCGGGGTCGGGAGGATTGTTTTGTGATAATAACAGATAGAGTGCAGCATATTCCTCCCGGGACAGAGGTACGCCATTCACATACCCTACCGGCGGCGTGTCGCCCACTAAAACCGAGCTTGTGGAGGACGCAAAATACACATAATACCCCATGCTCTCCGTCACGAACCGGACGGGCACAAAGGTGATATCTCCCACGATGGTGGGGGCTGCGTCTAATATTACCTTTTCCCCGTTTACCTGCGCCTCGGCAGAATCCACCGTCAGGGTGATGCTTTTATCTTTCGATTGGATGAAAATGTTTCTCGTTTCGGGAACCCATGTCACTTTTGCGCCAAAGCTTTCGGATACGGCGCGGACGGGCACCATGGTGCGGTCGTTTGCGATAAAGGGAGCGGCTAAAAGCTCCTGGGATTCTATGATATAATCTGTTGCGGTGTTCATGGTTTTATCGCCAATGGTGAACTCCACGGTTTTTGCCTGTGCCACGCAGGGAACAGAAAGAGCCAGCGTAAGAAGCGCAGATACAATTCTTCTTTTCATAAGTAAAAGTCCTTTCCCGAATAAAAATGGTATTTTTAGAGTACCACACAAACCGCTTTTTTGTCAACCGATTTTTTGCAGAACGCACACAATGGGTAAAAAAACAGAAAAAAATTTCTTGCAATCTGCTGATTCTTCGAAAAACACCCCCTTTCCCGACGATTTTTTATTGACTTTTATTGCCTTAAGTGGTATAATCTTAATAATAAAATTAAAATAGGGTGAATGGGGACATTTTCCCTGTTTGGCGAATACATAAGGAGGAGAAGAGCGGCGTATGGAAAAGAATTTCGACAGAAAAATCGTCTTTGAAGATGGCAGCGAGATTTTAGGCTACGGCTTTGGTGCTGCCTCAGACAGAGTGTGTGAAATCGTGTTCAATACCTCGATGGTGGGGTATCAGGAAATCATTTCGGACCCTGCCTGCACACATCAACTGGTGGTTATGACATATCCTTTGATTGGAAACTACGGTATCGCAGACGAAGATTTTGAGGCAAAGGTGCCCACAATCGGAGGTCTTGTGGTAAGAGACTATAACGATATGCCCAGTAACTTCCGCTACACCAAAACCTTATCGGAAATTTTGGAGGAAAACGATATCCCCGGTATTTACGGCGTGGACACAAGAAAGCTGATGTGTTCTATCCGTGACGGCGGAAGCAAAAAAGTTTTCATCACAAATGTCAATACGGTGAAAGAGGATGCCTTAAAGATTCTGGCTTCGGTGGACATCCCCAAAAACGCTGTGGAATCCGTCAGCTGTAAAAAACGCTGGTATTCCAGAACCTCCAACCATAAATATAACGTGGTTGCTATCGACTGCGGTATCAAAAACAGCAGTATCAAGAGCCTCAATATGCGTGGCTGCAACGTAACCATCGTTCCCTTCAGCACAACACCCGAAGAAATCGAGTTCATGAAGCCCGACGGTCTGTTTCTCTCCAGCGGCCCCGGAAATCCCGAGGATGCCGGTGTTGTAACCGAAACCTTGAAAGCCTTAAAGGGCAAATATCCCATCTTCGGCGTGGGACTGGGGATGCAGCTTTTAGCGCTATCCTACGGCGCGAAGACCTATAAGCTTCCGGCAGGTCACGGCGGTGCAAACTACCCCGTAAGAACCTTAGAAACCGGAAAGCTGGACATCGTTACCCAGCATCATTCCTTTGCAGTATGCGAAGACTCCTTGAAAAACACAGGCCTCACCGTGACGCATAAAAATATTATGGACGGCTCCGTAGAGGGCGTTGCGGCAAAAGAAGACAAAGCTTTTGCGGTGCAGTTCTACCCGGTCGGAACCATTGACCCCACGGTGAAAGTGAACTTATACGACGACTTTATCAATCTTATGGAGGAGGCGAAGAAGCATGCCTAAACGCACGGACATCAAAAAGGTATTGGTTATCGGTTCCGGCCCTATCGTAATCGGTCAGGCGGCGGAATTTGACTACGCAGGCACGCAGGCCTGCCTCGCTCTTAAGGAAGAAGGCTACGAGGTTATCCTTGCCAACTCCAACCCTGCCACCATCATGACGGACACCAGCATTGCCGACAAGGTATATATGGAGCCCCTCACCCTGGAATATATCGCAAAAATTCTGCGCTATGAGCGCCCCGACGCTATCGTTCCCGGTATCGGCGGTCAGACCGGCTTAAACCTTGCCATGCAGCTTGCTCGTAAGGGAATTTTAGCAGAATGCGGCGTGGAGCTTCTGGGCACCACCTGCGAAAGTATTGAACGCGCAGAGGACAGAGAGCTGTTTAAAGAGCTATGCGAAGAATTGGGCGAGCCCGTTATCGATTCCATGATTGCAAACTCCATGGAAGAAGGCGTGACTGCGGCTGAAAAAATCGGATATCCCGTGGTTCTGCGTCCTGCATTTACGCTGGGCGGCACCGGTGGCGGCTTTGCCGACAACGAAGAAGAGCTGCGCGAAATCATGAAAAACGCCTTAAAGCTTTCTCCCGTAAGCCAGGTATTGGTAGAGAAGAGCATCAAGGGCTATAAAGAAATTGAATTTGAAGTTATGCGCGACGCCAACGACACAGCGATTACCATCTGCTCCATGGAAAACATGGACCCCGTTGGTATCCACACCGGCGACTCTGTGGTTGTAGCTCCCTGCCAGACCTTAACCGGCAAGGAATACAATATGCTGCGTGACAGCGCACTGCGTATTATAAGAGCTTTAAAAATTGAAGGCGGCCGTAACATCCAGTTTGCGCTGGATCCCCAGTCTTTTTCCTATTATTTAATCGAGGTAAACCCCAGAGTTTCCCGTTCCTCCGCGCTTGCTTCCAAAGCATCCGGCTATCCCATCGCAAGAGTTACCGCAAAGGTTGCCGTTGGCATGACGCTGGACGAAATCATGCTGGGCAACTTACCTGCAAGCTTTGAGCCTTCTTTGGACTATGTGGTAACCAAAATGCCCCGTTTCCCCTTCGATAAGTTCACCCACGCATCCAACAAGCTGGGAACGCAGATGAAGGCAACCGGTGAGGTTATGTCCATCGGTAGAACCTTAGAGGAATCTCTTCTGAAGGCAATCCGTTCTTTGGAAATCGGTGTTTGCCACCTGCATATGGCAAAATTCGATAAAGCCAACATGTCGGTAGACGAGCTGATGGAATACATCGCAGAAGGCACCGACGACCGTATCTACGCCATTGCACAGCTGATGTGGCTGGGCGTAGACCATTCCAGAATCTGCGATATCACCCATATTGATATGTTCTTCTTAGACAAAATCAAGAACATTGTGGACATGGAGCACACTCTGGAAAAACCCGAAAGCTTCGGAAGTGTGAAGCTCTTAAAGCAGGCAAAGAAAATGGGCTTCTCCGACAAATATTTAGCGCACCTGTGGCAGATGTCGGAAGACGATGTTTACGCATTGCGTAAGGAAAACGGCATCTTCCCCGTATATAAAATGATTGACACCTGCGGCGGCGAGTATGAAGGATACATTCCGTACCTTTATTCCACCTATGAGGACGATAACGAATCCGTTGTGTCCGATAAACAGAAGATTATCGTGCTGGGCTCCGGTCCGATCCGTATCGGTCAGGGCGTTGAGTTCGACTATTCCACCGTTCACGCCATTAAAACCATTAAGGAAGCAGGCATCGAGGCAATTATCATCAACAATAACCCCGAAACCGTTTCCACCGATTATACCACATCCGATAAGCTCTATTTTGAGCCTCTCACCGTGGAAGACGTGATGAACATCGTCGAGCTGGAAAAACCCATGGGCGTTATCGCATCTTTAGGCGGTCAGACGGCAATTAACTTAGCAGAGCCCCTGCGTGACCGCGGCGTGAAGCTGATTGGTACAGATTGCGACGCCATCGAGCGCGCCGAAAACCGCGACTCTTTCGAAAAAATCATGGAAGAGCTTGCCATTCCCCAGCCCACCGGCAGAGCCGTTACCAAAATTCAGGACGGTATCGATGCGGCAAAGGCAATCGGCTATCCTGTTTTAGTTCGCCCCAGCTATGTTCTGGGCGGTCGTGCCATGGAAATCGTGGCAGACGAGGAAGGCCTCAGACACTATCTGAAAACTGCGGTTGAAATCGATGAAGATAAGCCCGTTTTAGTTGACAAATATATCATCGGTAAAGAAGTGGAGGTCGACGCTGTTTGCGACGGTACCGATGTTTTCGTTCCCGGTATCATGGAACACGTAGAAAGAACCGGTATCCACTCCGGCGACTCCATTTCCGTATATCCCACCTTCAGTATTTCCCAGAAGGTGAAGGACACCATTTTAGACTACACCAAGCGGTTAGGTCTTGGCATCGGCATCGTGGGACTTTATAACATCCAGTTCATCGTGGATAAGAATGATGATGTGTATGTTATCGAAGTAAACCCCCGTTCCAGCCGTACCGTGCCCTTCCTGTCCAAGTCCACGGGATACCAGCTTGCAGATATCGCAACTCTGGTTATCTTAGGAAAATCCTTGAAAGAGCAGGGTATTCACGAGATTTATCCCAAGGAAAAGGATTGGTGGTATGTAAAAGCGCCGGCGTTCTCCTTTGCAAAGCTTCGCGGCCTGGATGCTTACCTCTCTCCCGAAATGAAGTCCACCGGTGAAGCCATCGGTTATGATAAAACCTTAACCCGTGCTCTGTATAAAGCCATGCAGGCGGCAGATATGAACGTGGTGAACTACGGTACCGTGTTCGTCACCATTGCCGACAAGGATAAGGAAGAAGCGCTCCCCTTAATCGAGCGGTTCTATAACTTAGGCTTTAACATCGAGGGAACCAGCGGAACCGCCAGATTCTTAAAGGAACACGGCATCCGTACCCGTGAAAAGACCAGCGACGATAACGGAATCTTCGATTCCATGCGCAAGGGTTATGTCACCTATGTGATTAACACCAAGGATATTAACGCAAAGAGCAGCGAAACCGACGGTTATGCACTCCGTTGCTGCGCAGTTGAAAATAATATCACCATGTTTACCGCGCTGGATACCGTGAGAGTGTTCCTGGATGTGTTAGAGGAAATGACGATTACGGTTTCGACCATTGACGGAAAATAAATAAGAATGATGATTGCGTGCCGAAGTCTTCGGCACGCTTTTCTTTTTGGCGTGGGGGATGGGGAAATGCAGAATGCAAAATGCAGAATGCAAAGTGCTTTTGTTCAAGTTGTGCCTTGGATGTATCATATTGTGCGATACTTTAGCACTCACTCCTGCGGAGGGCGTTCCTTTTCCTTGATGAGCCGTCAATCTCATCCAATCGCGCAACGCTTTCAGCTTGCGCTCTTGGGAGATTTTGACATGGGTGTTGTTACCCAAATCAAAGATTTGGACAACACTCCAAAGGAA
>JAFQLU010000140.1 GCA_017396465.1 Clostridia bacterium
ATGCATTTACCGGTATCAACGGCGGAAATATCAATCTGTTTGGCGACAATCAGCCGGATGATGTTCCGAAATGGTCGGGTCTTACTGTGGAGGAGGTTACGGACTATTTAATCCGCAACCAGCATCTGGTGCTGGAAAAAATAAAGCAAACAGATCGCTTAAGCCGCGAAATCACCCATCTTCCCTTTATGCCGCAATTTCGGACAACGTGTCGGTTAGATGCAGACTATGCGCTTAAGGTAGCTGATGCCTACCGTCATTTTGACGATTCTATCTGTGCTATTAACGATTTTGAACACAGAGACCATCTCTTTGAAGTGCCACTTCGCTGTATCACGAGAAAGGATTATCCCAATATGCTGACGGCAGGCAGAAGTGCCGCAGGTATCGGATACGGCTGGGATTTGCTCCGCGTGATTCCTCCTGCCGTATTAACCGGTCAGGCGGCGGCGCATGCGGCTTGTCAGGCATTAGAAGAGAAGACCGGCGTGGCGCAGGTGAACATCTCCTCTCTGCAGACAAGATTGGAAAAAGACAACATGATGGTTCACTTCCCCGATTCCTATGTGCCTGAGGATAAAACCGTTGTCATCCACGGGAAAAATGCGGCGGAAATAGAAGGCGGACATATGTAATACATGAACCGCAAAAGATAGAATGTAGATAGGAGAGCTTATGGCATGGATGTTTTTATAAGCTATAAATCAGAAGAAAAAAAGGAAGCGGCAGAAAAAAGAGCGCTTCTGGAGCAAAATGGTATTTCTGTCTGGATGGCGCCGGAGTCTATCCCCGGCGGAGATAATTATATGAGTGAAATCCCTGATGCCATTGAGTCCTGCAGTGTATTTCTGCTGATTGTGTCAAAAAAGTCGCAAAGCTCTCATTGGGTGCTGAGGGAACTGGATATGGCGCTCACTGCCGAGAAAAAGGTGATTCCCTATGTGATTGATGACGAACCTATAACCGGTGCCTTCCGTTTTGGTCTTTCGGGGTGCCAGTTTATTCCTGCTTATGAAGACCGTGTGGAAGCTTTGAAGAATATGCTGATACGCGTGAAAGAGTTGTTGGGACGCACAGATGCAGTAGAAGAAAGCGTGCAGGATAAACCGGAAAATACGCCGGAGCAAGCAGCGGAACATGTGCAGACAGCATCAGAACCAAAAGAAACAGCACCGAAGCAGGCAGAAGATACGCCGGAAGCGACGCAGAAAAAAGAGCAGAAAAAAACGGCAGAAAAGAAAACGAAGCCGGCGATGCAGAAAGCTTCAAAGTCGGAAAAAAAGGCAAAAACAGAAACCGTAAAGCTTCCCAACGGAAATGTGTATGAGGGAGAAATGAAAGACGGATTGCCACACGGAAACGGGAAAATGAACTACATTGACAAGCGCGTGTATATCGGCACATTTTCCGAAGGACATCCCCACGGAACAGGAATCTTGCTTTCTCCCAACGGAGACAGGTATGAAGGCGGATTCGTGAATGGAAAACGGCATGGATTTGGTGTGCAACACTCGGTTATCGGCGTGTATGAAGGAGAATTTCAGGACGGAAAACGGTGTGGACAAGGCGTGCTGAAAACGATAGACGGAGATATATATGAGGGCGAGTTCAAGAATAATAAATTGAGCGGACAAGGCATGTGGACAGAACCGGACGGCACAGTACATAAAGGGATATTCCTGAAAGGAAAGCCGGTGGAGGTAGTCACCCAAAAGGCATCTGAGACGAAAGAAGAGCAAGAGTCGGTAACACCTCTTGTAAAAGTCGAAAATGGAATCGGCAAGATGATATTAAAAAACAAGGCCATTTACGAGGGGGAAATGAAAGACGGGAAACCGGAAGGAAAAGGAAAGATTACTTATGCCGACGGAAAAGTATATGAAGGCAGCGTGAAGGGCGGAAAGCCTAACGGAAAAGGTGTGCTTACCTATAAAGTGGGTGGCTTTGTGACAGGAATGTTTGTAAATGGTCAGGCGGAAGGGAAAGCAACCCGTGTGTATGCAAACGGCAAAACCTATAAAGGCACCTTTGCAAACGGAGCACCCAACGGCGTGGGGAAAATCGGTTATAAAAACGGTGATGTTTATGAGGGTGAAGTGCAGAACGGAACACCGAACGGAAAAGGGACGATGAGATATAAATCCAAAATGGAGTACTACACCGGCACCTTCAAAAGCGGCCGACCGGATGGGTTTGGCACTTATCAGTGGCCGGACGGCTCCCGGTACGAAGGGGAGTTCAAAAACGGAAAACGCCAGGGCATCGGCAAGCATTGCTGGGCAAGCGGTAATGTGTATGAAGGAGGTTTTGTGGATTCTCAGATGCACGGAAAAGGCGTAATGCGCTGGAAGGACGGCACGGTGTATATCGGCGAATACAAAAACGGCGAGCGTAATGGACAGGGAACCTATCAGTTCCCCGACGGTGATGTGTATACCGGTGCTTTTCAGGACGGACAGTTCCACGGCACAGGAACATATACCACAGCAAAAGGCGTAGTATATCGCTGTACATTTGAAAACGGCAAATGGATTGGAAAATAAAAAGTGAAACAAAAGGCGCCACCTCTGTGCCCTGAAGCTTGGGGCATTGTGTGACGCCTTTATGTTCTTTCCGGATAGAAAAAATGCCACGAGGCTTTGTGCTTCGTGGCATTTCACATTTATGTAGTTTGCTTTTGAAACCGCTTCGGCGGCTGTGGTTTATTTTTCCAAAAACCGCTCCATCAGCTTATAACCGGGCTCAATGAAGAGACCTGTGGAGGTGGCGTTGTCCTCGGTGTAGGAAAGACCGGAGCCGGAATCCTTGCGGCTATCGTAAATCGCAAAGGGGATGGCATCGCGTACATGGGTTTTGATGGCAATCGGTGTGGGATGGTCGGGGGTGATTAAGATTCTGAAGTCCTCTCCAGATTCCTTTAAATACGCGGCAACGGGGCCGACAACCTTTTCGTCAATCAGCTCAATGGACTTGATTTTGCCTTCCAAATCACCGTGGTGACCGCATTCGTCGGGTGCTTCCATATGGATGTATACAAAATCCGTACCGTTTTTAAGGGCAGAAATTGCCGCTTCTGCCTTTCCGTCAAAGTTGGTGTCAAGATTTCCCGTTGCACCGGGAACCTCAATCACATCCATTTTTGCGCCCGTTCCGATGCCCTTGAGTAAATCAACGGCAGAAATCATGGTGCCGGAAATGCCGTATTTATCGGTGAAAAGGTCCAAAAGGGGCTTGGTGCCCTGTCCCCATGCCCAAAGGGTGTTTGCCGGGTTTAAGCCACGGGCAACTCTGTCTTTGTTGATGGGATGGTCCTTTAAAAGCTTGTGGCTTTCTTCCATGATTTTTAAGATAATGTCCGCACCGTCTCCTTTGGGGAGATACTCCGTAATCTTGCGGTCGGAAATATCGTGGGGAGGCGTTAATGTTACGTTGGTGGAGCCGCCGTCCCATACCATTAAATGACGGTAGCTTGTGCCGCCGTAGAAGGAAATATGGTCAAACTTTAAATGCTCTTTCACATAGTCAATCAGCTGATGGGCTTCCTCTGTGGTGATTTCGCCGGAGGAATAGTCCACCATGGTTTTGTCGGCAAAGTTTTCCTCATCGGAAAGCGTTACCACGTTGGCGCGGAAGGTCACATCGGTGTCTTTTAATTCTACGCCGATGGAGAGAGCCTCTAAAGGTGAACGGCCGGTGTAGTATTTCATGGGGTCATAGCCCATGACGCTTAAGTTAGCCACGTCGCTGCCGGGGGAGAGCGTATCGTCCACGGTTTTAACCAGACCGGTTTCTCCTTTCGCGCAGAGGGCATCCATATTGGGTTTATTTGCAACCATCAAAGGTGTTTTGCCGCCTAAAGCTTCGCAGGGGTAATCAGCCATGCCGTCCCCTAAAAAAATAACGTATTTCATAAGTACATACTCCTGTCCAATTTAGTATATTTTCATTTTACCACAGTTTTCCGCAAAAATCAATTGAAAAGTGAATTTGTTTGTGATATACTGTGGTTACATAAAACGAAGCAGAGAATACAGGAGGCAAAGCATGGAACAGTTTATGAAAAAGTTAAGCGAATCAATTGCCCGTGCCTGTGAAAAGGTGGAAGCAATCAGAACGGAAAAATCCCTGGTTTTTCCCATTTTTACGGATTTACATACCTATGAGGTTTCCCACGAATATGTGAAAAAGCTGACCTTCAGCCTGAAAGAAATCACCGGAAAGATTTCCTGCGATGCGGTGATAGATTTAGGCGACAATTTAGGCATGCTGGGACGGGAAATTCATATCACAAACGATGATTTAAAGAAACGTCTTCAGGAGATTTTTGAAGCGGTGCAGGGAGCAACGAACTGTCCGACCATTCATGTAAACGGCAACCATGACGCCATCGGAACCGACTTTTTCAAACCCAATTTCTGGAATAGTATCGTAAAAGGTGCTTACGGAAATGACATGGCGGTGTACGCAGAAGAAGGCTCTTACTACTATATGGATTACGAAAAGGCGAATACCAGACTGGTGGTACTGTCTCTTCCCTATGAATCCGATATCGAAAGCGAAATGCCCACGCCTTTGTGGGGCTTTGGCGAAAAGCAGATTGCTTGGCTGAAGGAGACCGCTTTAAACACCAAAAAGGACGTTATCATTCTGTCTCATGTGCCTTTTTATTATGAGTATATCGGCGATATGGAATCCACTCTGGGCGTGTGGGACGGTGAGCATGCAAAGCTTTCCTATATCTCGGCGCTTTGCGGCTGGATTGAGGACAGAAGCGAGGCAATGGACGTGATTAACGCCTTTGACAGCCTACCGGATACACGTCTTGCGGTTTGCCTCAGCGGACATATGCACGACGATTCCTTATGGATGCCGGGCGAGGAAAAGAAGGGAAGGACGAACCCTCTCCCCTGCAAACAGATTGTGACTGCGGCAACCTGCCTTCCCGTGCAGGGCATGGAACGAAGCTACGGTATCAGCATAGATATTGCAGTATGGAACCCCGACGAAGGCGTGATTCACATGGTGCGTGTGGGTGACGGCGAAGACAGAAGCGTTGCAGTTTCAAAAAAGTGAGGTGAAATCATGCTAAAGTACGAAACCCATCTTCACACATCGCCCGTAAGCAAATGCGCCAAGGCGAGTGTGCGGGAAAGCCTGGAATTTTATAAAAAGGCAGGTTACGCCGGCGTGTTTATCACCAACCATTTTATAGACGGCAATGGAGATAATTCAAAGACGTATGAGGAGCAGATAAGATACTATTTTTCCGATTATGAGGAAGGGAAAAGTCTGGAAAAAGAAATCGGCATCCGCGTGTTTTCCGGTGTGGAAATGACCTATAAGGGAACAGATTTTTTGGTGTACGGTCCGGACAAAGCATGGTATCTTTTGCACCCTGAAATCATGGATATGCTGCAGCATGAAAAGCTGAGATTTCTGATGGAGCAGGGCGCGCTGGTCATTCAGGCACATCCTTTCCGCGAAGCTTCTTTTATCAAGTATTTCCGTTTGTTTCCTTATTTTGTGCAAGGGGTGGAAATCATCAATGCATCCAACAAAGAGCTTGCAAACCAGATGGCAAAGCAGTATGCCGAGGGGTACAATTTAATTCCCTTTGCCGGTTCGGATAACCATCGGGCAGGTGAGCAGAAAATGCTTGCAGGTATGGAATCGGAAGCGGAGGTTTTAAGTGAACGGGATTTTGTGCAAAAAGTGTTAAACGGCGAAATGCGGGTGTTCTGCCAGGAAAATATATGGTAGCAGAGGAAGGAAAAAGTTGTGAAGCAGATATATAACGTTTTGGACTATGGCGCCGTTCCCGGAACGGATGCACTTCAGACAGCAGGGATTCAGGCGGCGGTCGATGCGGCTTACTTAGCAGGCGGCGGAGAAGTGGTGGTTCCGGCTGGTGTGTTTATTACGGGCACGATAAAGCTTCGGTCAAACATTGTGTTCCGTATGCTATCCGGTGCAGTTTTAAGCGGAAGCACTAATCTTGAGGATTATACCCATTTTCTGGAGGATAAGCTAGAGCCCATTGACCCGGACTTGGAGTTTGACGAGGATTACGATTCTGACCGCGTGGTGCTGGAAAAGGATAAAATGGTGGGTGCCTTTGTCCGCCATCGCTGGTATGATGCAATCCTTAAGGTATACCGTGCGGAAAATGTGAAGATATTGGGAGAAAAGGATTCCGTTATCTGTGGAAACGATGTGTATAACCCGGATGGTGAGGAAGGCTACCGCGGCCCGCATGCCATACAGATGACCTATTGCAAAAACGTAGAATTTGGTGGATACACCGTGAAAGACAGCGGAAACTGGGCACACACCATCTTTAAGTGTGATAATCTTTATGCCCACGATCTTACCGTGTTGGGCGGACATGACGGGTTTCACACCAGAGCCTGCAAAAACGTTCTGATAGAAAACTGTGAATTCAGAACGGGCGATGACTGCATCGCAGGTTTTGCCAACGAAAACGTTGTGATAAAAAACTGTTATTTAGATTGCGCCTGTAGTGCACTTCGGTACGGCGGAACAGACATTTTAATTGATAACTGCCGTACGCATGCGCCGTCTACTTATGGTTTTCGCGGAAGCTTATCCAATGCGGAAAAGGCGGCATCTGCACCCACCAACGAAACACATCGGCACACACAGCACACGCCCTTTTTGTATTTTTGTGATTTTCCGGTAGAAATCAAAAAGCCCCAGGGAAATATTGTGGTTCAGAACTGCGTGTTTGAAAACCCCAATTCCTTTTTCCGCCTTCGGTTCGGGCAGCAATGGTGCAAGAATCGCTCGCTTGTGGATATTACGTTCCGAAACTGCAAATGCACCGGCGTATCCCTTCCGATAGACCTTTACTGCGACGAAAAAGAGCCTTGTACGCTAAAGCTTATTGACGTGGAAATTTCTGCCCGGGAAGGCTTTGAGGATGCACCATTCATGCACGCCGAGCATTTTAAACAGATTTATTTTGACAATGTGACGGTAACGGGTTACAGCCACCCCACCATTCTCTCCAAAACGGAGGGAGAGGTGATTATGAAAAATTCTACGGAAATAGATTTTCGGCTTACCGATGTACTGCAAGATAAATATGTATGATAGAAAAAAAGATAAGGAGAAACGATATGAAACCGAGTAAACAACAGTTAGAATTTTTGAATTGGGAATTTGGTGCATTTTTCCATTTTGGTATCCGTACCTTTTATGAAGGACACAAAGACTGGGACGGTCTGGATATGCCTTTAGAGGGGTTTAATCCCACAGCTTTAGACTGTGAGGACTGGATTAAGAACGTCAAAGAAGCCGGTGCGAAATATGCGATTTTAGTGTGCAAGCATCACGACGGTTTTGCAAACTGGCCGTCAAAATACACCGATTATGCCATTCAAAACACGCCTTATAAAAGCGGCAAGGGCGATGTAGTTCGGGAGTTTGTGGATGCCTGCAGAAAGTATGATTTAAAGGTGGGACTTTACTATTCACCTGCACAGCAGAATTACGAGTCGATCCCCGATGAGGAATATGACGATTATTTTATCAATCAGATTGGAGAGCTTTTAACCGGCTACGGCAGGATTGACTATCTCTGGTTTGACGGATGCGGTTCGGAAAATCACAGCTACAACACCAAGCGCATCATCGGTGAAATCCGCAGAATGCAGCCGGAAATTTTAATTTTCAACATGTGGGACCCCGACACCCGTTGGGCAGGCAATGAAGCCGGACTTTCTCCTGTGGATATGGAATATGTGGTGAACCGCGTGCCCTTCTCTGAAAAGACCACGGAGGATGATGTGCTGGGCGAGGACATGTATCTGCCGCCGGAATGTGACGTGACCATGCGTGCCTATAACTGGTTCTACAGCGACAGCGACGAGGACACGGTGAAAACACCGGAAGAGCTGATGGGGCTTTACTATTATTCCGTGGGAAACGGCGGAAACTTTCTCTTGAACATCGGGCCCGACAGAAGAGGACTTTTGCCGGATAAGGATAAGGAAAATCTGCTTGCCTTCGGAAAAGAATTAAAACGCCGCTTCGAAACGCCTCTGGACGGAACGCTTACCTTTGCGGAAAATGAAGCGACGGTGACCTTTTCCAAAACCACAGTGGTGGACCATGTGGTGCTGGCAGAGGATTTGCTGACCGATGATTTCATCACGGATTTTGATATTTTTGTGGTTCCGCCCAAAAGCTGGAACGGCGGCATCAAAGTGTATAGCGGCAAAACCGTGGGGCACAAACGGATTGTGCAGATTCCGGCAATTGCCGTGAATGCTATAGAAGTGAAATATCGCACCAAACACGGAAACGGAAAGCTTTCTGACATGAAATTATATCATGCGAGAGGATAATTGGATATGAAAATCGTAAACTACATGAATTTTGTAAGGCTCTATGACCCGCGCCCAATGGATGATGCACTTTCCCGCCAGAGGCATTTTACCACAACCAAGGCTGAAGTGGAGCTGGCAAAGGAGTGCGGCATCAAAAGCACGTTTCTGCTGCAGTATGACGCGCTGATTGACGAAAGCTATATAGAGCTTTTCCGCAGGGAAAAGGACGATGATATGGAGCTGGGGTTGTGGCTTGAAATCGTTCGCCCTTTAACCGATAAAGTGGGGCTTCCCTGGCGCGGTGACCCGAACACGGCGTGGGATTGGCACGTGATTCCGGGATTTTCCATGGCGTATACTGTGGAGGAGCGCAAAATGCTGGTGGATGAGGCAATGGGAGCTTTTCATAAAATCTATGGCTTCTATCCCAAAACTGTAGCAAGCTGGCTTTTAGACACGGTGACCGTGGCATATTTAAAAGAGAAATATGATGTTGCGGCTGTGGCAATTTGCCGCGATCAGACCAACACCGATGCATACACCTTAGTGGGCGGATATTTTAATCAGGCGTATTATCCCTCAAAATACAATGTGTTTACCCCGGCGCAGAATGCGGAAAATGCCATAGACGTTCCCGTGTTCCGCCTGCTCGGACCAGACCCCATTCATAATTACGACAGCACAAAGTATCATGTAAATGTGCAGGCAGGCTCCTGCTGTACGTTAGAACCCGTGTGGTACACCGGCAAAACGCCGGAGGTAGTGGACTGGTTCTTTGAAACCTTTTATCAAAACGAGGACATGGGCTTTTCCTACAGTCAGATTGGGCAGGAAAACAGCTTTGGCCAATATGATGATTTGATTACGCCTCTTCGGATGCAGATAGAAAAGCTGAAAGCATATCAGAATGTGCAGTTTATGACTATGGAAGAGGCAGGCAGATGGTTTAAGGAAACCTATCATGAAACGCCGGTGACCTCTGTAGTGGCACTTTCCGATTGGAACAGCGACAAGATTCAGTCTGTGTATTACGACTGCAAAAACTACATGGCGAATCTGTTCCGCTTTGGCGAAAAGGTGTTTATCCGTTGTATGTATCGTTTTGACGAAACCGTGCCGGAGCATTATTTAGACACCCCCTGCACCACATGGGATGCTACTTACGAAAATCTTCCTCTGGTGGATACGCTTCTGTGGGAGGATGATGACGGAATCTTAATTGACGATAACGGCGCAGAATTTGATGTGAAACGGGAAGATGATGAAAAACTTACTGTTTTCTGGAATAACTGTGAGGTAACGTTTTCTCCAGATGGTGTTTGCATCAAGGGCGCAACCCCTACGTGGAATCTTGCCGGAAACAAAGCCGGTG
Source organism: Clostridia bacterium (assembly GCA_017396465.1). Taxonomy (GTDB): domain Bacteria; phylum Bacillota; class Clostridia; order UBA1381; family UBA9506; genus Congzhengia. The sequence continues at coordinate 9,724 of JAFQLU010000140.1, forward strand.
TCCGTGTGGATGGAAACAAAATCCTGTATTCCTATAACGGAAATGCGTATGCTATGACCGTGACGGAAGGAAGTGTGAAGCAAGACGGCGAAACCGTGACATTTACAGGGAACAGGATTTTTCTTGAGGTTTAATAAAAAACAGGTATGCCGTAAACAAAAGGAAGGGATTCGTTATGTAACGAATCCCTTCCTTTTGTTTCTTTGTGTTTTTTTTGTTGCTGTTGTGCAAATTGAATTTTGTTATATGTTTTCTTTTGCCTTGTGTGGTGTGCACATTTTACTACACCCTACTCGTTAAACTTTTCTTTTGCTTTATTAACCACCTTCACATAGCCGTCCAGCATCTCTTTGTTTTCTGCGCCTAAGCGGAAGCCCAGCACCGCTGAAATTGCGGCGAGGATAGGAGACAGGCAGAAAAGCCATGCAGAGGGCGTTTCGGTGAAGGGCAGAAGATAAGAAAACCAGAACCGTGTGATAACGGTGAGGTAATCAAAGGGGGATACCGAAACCAGCTCTCTTGCCTGATTGTCGGGGAAGGTGTAATAGGTTTTCAGTACCATATCCCGTAAGGGAATGATGTTGTGGTCAGCCAGAAGGAAAATCAGAATCAGCACGAAGCTTACAATACAAAGAGGCAGAACACAGCGAATGGCGGTGTCTTTCGGCAAATCATAGCCATAACGGGTGTTTTTGCGGCTTAACTTCCACATGCGGGAGTAAACCAGTCCGCACATCACTAAAGTGAGAGAGGCCCCCATAATGAAGCCGAAAAGGGCATTTTTAAACCAGGAACCGAAAAAAACGGTGAAAAGCAGGCTGATAAGCACTGCCAGAAGGTTATCCACAAATGGGAGAAAATAATATTTGGTGATTTTCATAAAAACGCCTCCTATCGCGTAATGCCCAGAAGAGACAGAATCTCTTCCTGCTTTTCAAACATTTCTTTTTCTTCCGCTTCGCCTTTCTCGTGGTCATACCCCAAAAGATGTAACATGGAATGTACGGTTAAAAAGGCGAATTCGCGCTGTTCGGAATGGCCGAACTCCTTCGCCTGGGAAACGGCTTTTTCCGCAGAAATCATAATGTCGCCCAAAGGGATGGCGCCGTCTACGATGTCCTCTTCGTAGATGATTAGCGTTCCGTCCTCCTCGCACTCCAAAAGCGGAAAGGAGAGCACATCGGTGGGACGGTCGATGCCGCGGATGGCAAGGTTCTGCTCATGAATGCCCTCGTTATCCGTCACCGTCAGGCTGATTTCCACATCGTCCTCAAAGGATTCATATTCTAATGTTTTTTCCATGCAGATTTTTAAGGTTTCAATCAGCTTGTCGGAGATTTCAACCTTATCCTGCTCATTTTCCCAAAACAGATTTACCATCGTTTGCCTCCGTTTTTCTCTCTGTGCTCACGGTCTTTTTTCTCTTGCTCTTTTACGGCGCGCTTATGGTCATATTTTTCATACGCCTGAATGATTTTCATAACCAGGGGATGACGGACAACGTCCTTGTGGGAAAAGCTGCAAAAAGCAATGCCCTCAATGCCGGAGAGAACCTTGGAGGCCTCCACCAAGCCGGAACGCTTGCCGTCGGGCAGGTCAATCTGCGTTACGTCACCTGTGATGATGGCTTTGGAGCCAAAGCCGATTCGGGTTAAGAACATTTTCATCTGCTCCGGGGTGGTGTTCTGCGCTTCGTCTAAGATAATATAGGCATTATCTAACGTTCTTCCGCGCATGTATGCCAAAGGTGCTACCTCAATAGCGCCTTTTTCCACATAGTTATTATAGCTTTCCATGCCAATCATGTCGTAGAGCGCATCGTGCAGAGGACGAAGATAGGGGTCTACCTTGTTCTGCAAATCACCGGGCAGAAAGCCCAGCTTTTCGCCCGCTTCCACGGCAGGACGGGTGATGATGATTCTGGTCACCTCTTTTTTGCGGAAGGCAGAAACCGCCTTTGCCACGGCAAGGTAGGTTTTACCCGTTCCGGCAGGGCCGATGCCGAAGACAATGGCGTTATCGTTCATGGCTTCGATATACTGCTTCTGCCCCAGGGTTTTGCTGCGGATAGGCTTTCCCTTGGAGGTGACGCAAACGCAGTTGCTCCCTGCCTGGGAAAGCTTTCCTTCCTCACCCTCCATGGCAAGGGAGATGGCGTACATGATTTTTTGATCCGTAATCTGTTCACCGCGGTCGATTGCCTGAGCCAAAGACGAAAGCACCTTCGTGGCTAAAATCACGGTGCCGTCGTCACCGTGAATTTTGATGGAGCCGCCGCGTGCCGAAACGGTTACGCCCAGCTCTTTTTCTATCATTTTGATGTTGGCGTCGAAATCTCCGAAGAGGAGACCTACGTTCACCTCGGATACATCTAATATACTTTCGGACATAAAACTTTCCAATCCTCCTGAATGCTTTTGTTTCTTACTTTCCTGTCTGATTCAGCTCTGCCGCTTTCACGGTGTTTTTCATCAGCATGGCAATGGTCATGGGGCCAACGCCGCCGGGAACCGGGGTGATGGCGGAGGCTTTTTCGAGCGCTTCATCGAATGCAACGTCGCCAACTAAACGCTTATCGGGCAGGCGGTTCATGCCAACGTCGATAACCACGGCGCCTTCTTTTACCATATCGCCTGTAATCAGCTCGGGAACGCCTACTGCGGCAACCAAAATGTCCGCTTCACGGCATTCTGCGGCTAAATCCTGTGTTTTAGAGTGGCAAACGGTTACGGTGCCGTTTTTGTGCAGGAGCAGCATAGACATGGGTTTTCCCACGATGTTACTTCTTCCCACAACTACGCACTTTTTGCCGGTGACATCAATGCCGCTTTCCTTGATGAGCTCCATCACGCCTGCCGGTGTGCAGGGGAGAAAATCAAAGTTGCCAATCATGATTTTGCCCACGTTTACAGGGTGGAAGGCGTCCACGTCTTTTTCGTATTTGATGGTGTTAATCACCGCTTCCTCGTCTAAACCTTTCGGCAGGGGAAGCTGGCACAGAATACCGCTTACGTTATGATCGTTATTCAGCTTTTCAATTAAAGCAATCAGCTCTTCCTGGGTTGTTTCAGCAGGCAGAGCATATTCCAAAGACTCAATGCCGCAGAACTCGCAGGCAAGCTTTTTGTTTTTTACATAGATTTTGGAAGCCGGGTCATCTCCCACGATGATGACTGCCAGAGCGGGTTTGATTCCTTTTGCCTTTAATGCTTCCACTTCGTTTTTCAGTTCTGTTTTTATTCTTGTGGACACTGCTTTTCCGTCCAGAATTTTTGCGTTCATGTGTTTGTTCTCCTTTTCGTTCTGTATATTTTGGTTTTAATAAACATTGTGGTCCGTGACCGATTAAATCCTCTCTGCCTGCTTGCTTTAATGCTGCAAGCACAAGATGGTAGTTGGCAGGGTTTTTATACTGCAGAAGCGCCCTCTGCATGGCTTTTTCCTCCGGCGTTTTTGCAACGTACACCGGCTTCATGGTTCTGGGGTCAATTCCCGTGTAGAACATGCAGGTGGACACCGTGCCCGGAGTGGGGTAGAAGTCCTGCACCTGCTGGGGCGTCAGCTTATGCTCTTTTAAATAGAGCGCCAGAGTGATGGCATCGGATAGGGTGCTTCCCGGGTGGCTGGACATCAGGTATGGCACTAAATACTGCTCTTTGTTCAGCTTTTTCGTAATATCATAGAATTTGCTACAGAACTTATCGTACACTTCTTTTTTCGGTTTTCCCATGTAGCGGAGTACATTGGGGGAAACGTGCTCGGGAGCAACCTTTAACTGTCCGCTGACATGGTGCTTTACAAGCTCTGTGAAAAAGGCGTCGTTTTCGTCTTCTAACAGATAGTCAAACCGGATACCGGAGCGGACAAACACCTTTTTAACGCCTTCCTTCTTACGAAGAGCACGAAGGAGCTCTAAATATTCGCTATGGTCTGCGTTTAAGTTTTTGCACGGAGTAGGGAACAGGCATTGCCGTTCTTTGCAGGTGCCCCGCTTTTTCTGGATTTCGCAGGCGGTGTGCTTAAAGTTTGCAGTAGGGCCGCCTACATCATGAATATAGCCTTTAAAGCCCGGATGGGCAATTAAGGTATCTGCCTCGGAAAGCAGGGATTTGTTGCTTCTTGCCTGAATCATTCTGCCCTGATGAAATGCCAGCGCACAGAAGTTGCAGGCGCCGAAGCATCCGCGGACGGAATTTAAGCTGAATTGCACCTCTTCGATGGCAGGAATACCACCCATGGGTTCATACATGGGGTGATAGGTCCGCGTATAGGGCAGCTCATACACGCTGTCTAACTGCTTCTGCGAAAGAGGCAGAGAGGGCGGAACCTGCACTAAATACCGGTCACCGTGCTTTTGTACCACGGTTTTGCCGCGGATGGGGTCCTGCTCCTCGTGGGAGATGCGGTCTGCCAGCGCGTATTGATATTTATCCTCTTTCACCTCGTCGAAAGAGGGGATTTCCACAAAGGATTTCAGGTGCGAAATGTCTTTGGTCATGTAGCAGGTGCCGCGTACGGTGCGAAGCTCTTTCGCTTCTGCGCCGTGCTCTAAGGCTCTTGCGATTTCGCGGATGGAATTTTCGCCCATGCCGTACATCAAAATATCTGCGCCGGAATCGTCTAAAATGGAGCGGCGCACGCCGTCCTGCCAGTAGTCATAATGGGCAAAGCGGCGAAGGCTTGCCTCAATGCCGCCGATGAGTATCGGGATTTTCCCGAAGGTGCGGCGGGCAAGATTGGCGTAAGCTATGGTGGCACGGTCGGGACGGAGTCCCATTTTGCCGCCGGGTGAGTAGGCGTCTGTGGTGCGGCGCTTTTTGGACACGGAATAGTGGTTTACCATAGAGTCCATATTGCCGGCGGAAATCAAAACGCCCAGGCGCGGTGCACCCATATGGGTGATAGAGCCTTTTTGGTTGATATCCGGCTGGGGCACGATGCCCACACGGTATCCCTCTGCGGTCAGCACTCGGGATATGATGGCGTGACCGAAGCTGGGGTGGTCCACATAAGCGTCGCCGCAGATGTAGAGAAAGTCCAGCTCATCCCAGCCCAAATAGTCCATATCTTCTTTTGAAACGGGTAAAAACCCTTGATCTGCGTATATCATAGTTTCATCCTTATTGTTCTGTGGCACGCATGAAAGCCTTGCATGCTTTTTGTGCGTGTGCAGAGAAAGCTATTCGTTCATGCTCATTTCCAGATATTCTTCCTTGGAAATCAGCACCTCTCTGGGCTTACTGCCGTCGGGAGGACCGATGATGCCGCGTTCCTGCATCTGGTCAATCATACGAGCCGCACGGCCAAAGCCTACCTTCAGTCTTCTCTGCAGGTGAGATGCGGAGATTTTGCCACCCTCTACGGCAAGCTCAATGGCTCTGGGCAGAAGCTCGTCGTTATCTGTGGGGTCAGCAATTTCGTCGGTGATGTTCACAGGCTTGCCGGCGTCGATTTTTTCAATGATATCTTCATCGTATTTAAATTCCGTGCCGCCCTTGATGAATTCCACCACGCGCTCAACCTCGCTGTCCTCTACAAAAGCACCCTGAATACGGGTGGGCTTGTTGGCACCGATGGGCTTAAAGAGCATATCGCCCTTACCCAGCAGCTTTTCTGCACCAACCATATCCAAAATGATACGGCTGTCGATACCGGAGGAAACGGCAAATGCGATTCTGGAGGGAACGTTTGCTTTAATCAAACCGGTTAAAACGTCTGCCGAAGGTCTCTGGGTTGCAACAACTAAGTGCATACCGGCAGCACGCGCCATCTGCGCCAGACGGCAGATAGAGTCTTCCACCTCGGCAGGGGCAACCATCATCAGGTCGGCAAGCTCGTCGATGATAATCACGATGTGGGGCAGGGTGTTTTCCTTGCCCTGGGAGGTTAACATCTGGTTATAGCCTTTGATGTTTCTCACGTTATTATCCGCAAAAAGGGCATAACGACGGAGCATTTCCTGCACCGCCCAGTACAGCGCGCCGGAGGCACGTCTGGGTTCTGTCACAACGGGAATCAGAAGGTGGGGAATGCCGTTATACACGCCCAGCTCAACCACCTTGGGGTCCACCATTAAAAGCTTTACATCGTTGGGGTCTGCTTTATAGATGATGCTGGTAATTAAGGTGTTGATACACACACTCTTACCGGAACCGGTGGAACCCGCGATTAAAACGTGGGGCATTTTAGCCAGGTCGTGAATGATGGTTTTACCGGAAATATCCTTACCCATAGCAAAAGCCAGAGGGGAATCGAAATTTTTAAAATCGTCTGTGTCAATAACCTCTTTTAAGCGAACCATGCTGACGGTTTTGTTGGGAATTTCAATACCGATGGCGTCTTTACCGGGTACCGGCTCAATTCTGACAGAGGGCGCCGCCAGACGGAGCGCCAAGTCGTTGGCAAGACCAACCACCTTGCTGACCTTGATGCCTTCGCCCAGCATCAGCTCGTAGCGGGTAACGGTGGGGCCTTTGCTCACGTTTAAAAGCTTGGTTTCCACGTTAAAGCTGTTTAAGGTGGAAATCAGCTTCTGCGCCGTTTCCCGAAGCTCTGCGCGGGAAGCGGAATCGTCGCCGTCACCGTCTGCACCCTTTAAAAGGGATATGTCGGGGAAGGTGTAGGGAATTCTTTCAAAGAAATCTTCAATTTCCTCGGAAACATCTTCCATGCCCTCCAGCCGTTTGGGAGCATCCACATAGGTGTGCGCTTCATCGGCATCATCAGCATCAAAGGGAGGCTCTGTATCTGCCTGCGAGGTCGGTTCCATGGAGTTGTCAAACTCTGTCGGCATAGGGAAGACGGGTGCGTCCTCATCTTCCGGCATGGGAGGCTGCTCCATGTCGGGAGTCTTGGGAAGTGCTTCGTCTAATATACTGTCGATACCGGAGAACACATCGGTTTCCGTTTCAGAAACCTCGGGAATATCGCCGTCGGCAGGTTTTTTTGCCTTGACCTTTTTGGCTTTCACCGTGCGTTTGCCGGAAATGCCCAGCTCCTCATCGGAGAAGTTGGGGAAGTTGTCCTCAATATCCTTGATAGCCTGTTCTTCTTCGGAAATCTCGGTTTGTTCAGGCTTCATACCTTTTTTGATATATTTTTTTGTGCGCTTTTTCACATCGGTTCTGACAGGCTCTGTTTTGATATAGGTCTTTAAAACGCCGCTGAGCAAAAGCTTTACGGGAGACCAGTCCACAAACATCATGGTCAGCGCAACAAAAGCGGCAATCATCACAATAACCGATGCCACCTGCCCGATGAGCGCCCGCAGAATATCAGCGAAAAAGCCGCCGATAACACCGCCGCCAAACCCCTCGGAGCCGGATTCATAGTTTACACCGATTGCTTCGAAGGAAAACGGGGATGCTTTATCCACAACGAGAATGTGCAGGAATACAGACAGAAGAAAAATCGCAAAGGAAATCAGGTAATACTTGTCCTTGTGCTTTTCAAAGCTTTCTTTTGCACTGCTGTGCAGGCTGCCCGCAATCAGAAGGGGAGGCACCAGATAAACCGGTTTTCCCAAAAGTCCTGTTAAAAGCTCTTTAATCAGCGTACCGATAAAGCCGTCGGGAAACAGAATGAAAACCGTCAGCAGAATGCCGCCCACCAGAACGAATAAAGAGGTGAAGTTGCTTTTCCGCTCTTCTGACATGGGAGTATGCTGTTTTCTACGGGAATTGCTGTTTTGAGATTTATGCTGAGCCGACCGTTTTTCATTTGCCGGCTTGTTGTTTTTTTGTTTCTTTTTATCAGCCATTTGTGCATGAAACTCCTATTCTAATATAGTTATTCAATATTATATCACAATTTTCGAGAAAAAGCAAGTATTTATCAAGGTTTTACCCTTTCGTATTTTGCGGAATAAAACAAAAAACAGACATGCCAATAAGCATGTCTGTTTGGAATTAGTCTAAAATATATACCATTGCATCACGACGTCCGAACTTTCTGCACTGGTCTTCTGTGCTGAAGCAAAGGTCCACCTTCTGTCCCTTGATGGCACCGCCGGTATCGCCGGCAACGCAGAAGCCGTACACCCAGGATTTGCCGCCGTCGGCAGATTCGATATACAGCTTGGTGTTTAACGGAATCACGCTGGGGTCAACTGCCACAACGCCGTATACGGGCTTTCGTCCCGTTGCGGTCTGTCCCGCCCATTTACCGTTGGAAATCGAGGTTCCTTCATAAGCCGTGGCTTTGCAGGGAATCTGCTTTTTGAAGGTAAAGGTGCCGGAAGCTGTGATGGCTGTGTTACCGTTTACTGTGGTCACAGAGTTGCTCTGTGCCATGGTAGGAATGGCGTGGTAGGGAACACCGTCGGACGTAACACCGGGGGTGAGGCTCATGCCGGTAGGAGGTGTTACGGTGAAAGTTTCGCCGGCTGATGTGCTTGTTTTTACCGGTTCCTTTGTTCCGATTTCCACAATTTCCTCAACGGGCTCTTTGGTAACCGTTTCACCGATTAAGGTTGCGGTAGCGCCTGCGCCGTCCTTGGAAATCTTTTTGAAGGTTCTGGTAACAGAACCGTTTTTCCCTGCCTGGGTCACTTGTTTGTAGCTTTTGTCTTTCTTTGCGTTTTCAACTGTTTTGGTGGTGTAGGGGATATCGTCTGTTACTTCATACACGTCCACATACACGCGGGTAACGGTGACGGTTAAACCGTCTGTCACGGGGACATCCACATCGGGGATGACTTCGTCAAACTTGCCCACCTGAAAACCGTCTTTTAAAAGAGCTTCACCGACTGTTTTCTCTGTGGTGGTGATGGGGAAGGTCTGATCTCCCGTTTTTAAGAAAAATGTTTTACTGCGACTGACCGTAATCACATCGCCTTCTGAAATGTTTGCCGTTAATGCTTTGGATGTGGTATCTCCCTCGGAGAGAAAAATGTTCGCAAGGGAAAGTGCATCCGAAACCGTCTGGCCCTTTGTTTCAACCTCGAAATATTTATCACCGTCAACGATGGTAACCGATGTAAGCGGTGACTCTTCATCGGCAGATGGGGTAAAACCGTAGAACAAAACCGAAGCTGCAATGATACAAATCATCGCAATGAAACGTTTGGAAGGACCGCGAAATGATGTCTTTTCTTTCGTAATGACTGATCCTTTTTTGTTCGTCATTCTATACCTCCTAATTCTGACAAGAATATTACAAAATTATTAAATTCTGTCTGCGGCAGTGCCTATTATAAAATATTTTTCTTGTTTTGTCAAACAAAAATACTCAACAAAGCAGAAAACGTTCATAAATTTTCTTCCAGTTATTGGTAAAAATCGGCGGAAACCGCATGGTTATCGCGTTTTTTATGTTTTTACAGAATTTTGAAGAATTTTTGAAATTTTTTGTTTTCAGCTTTCAAAAATGGGAAAAGATTACAGAAAATACCATTAAAAGGAAACAAAAGGAAATAAATGCCAGCGAAAAAACGGTGAATTTCAGAAGAAAAACAGGGAAAAAAGGGCATAGAATCCAGTGTTTTTGAGGGTTTCGGGGTGGTGAAGACTGCCGGTTCCGGGAGGAAAATCCGGAGATAAAAATCGGGGAATCCGATCATGGAGGCGGAATGAAAAACGGCAATCGAGCGACGAAAGAAAAATGGGAAAAGATAAGAGAAAAAGAACAGAGGGTGTAGCAAAATGAGTTGCATTTTGCTACCCCCTCTTTTGGGCTGGACGAAAAATAGCGCAGATTGGAGAAACTGAGCGAAAGCAAGACTGGTCTTGCTTTCGGTTACCCGAAGGCGTACATGGGTACGCCGAGAGGCGAAGTTTATTC
>JAFQLU010000011.1 GCA_017396465.1 Clostridia bacterium
ATACTTCGGTGCAAACACCACATGGTATTGACACCGCCAGCTGGTATGCTCTAAACTACTGATATCTGGATTTTTCATGAATTAGTCTCCTTGTTTCTGTGAATTTGGTCGGCAAACCTTTCATTCACTCTAACTTGGAGACTTTTTCTTGTCTTCTTTTCTCCTCGCTATAAGCTCTTTTGGTCCCCCGGCAGAGCCGGGGGTTGTCTTTGTCGAGACAAAGCGAAAAGCCTTGAATCCCAATGGATTCAAGGCTTTTTCTATTTCCCGAACCTCTCTCAAAAGGCAGCGAAAAAGCAAAAAGCGCACAACTCGCGAAAGCAGCCGCCGAAAAGCGTTGATACGCCAGAAAGAAAGGTGTATCATATATGCATGAATCCAAAACCGCCGTCAGCACAGCGGGTATTGTACTTCGTGCAAAAAATTGAAAGGGTAATGCATAATGAGAAAACGGATTTTTAGTATTTTACTCGTTGTTTTGCTTTTGTGTAGCATAGTTCCCTCTGCATCTGCGGCAAATGGAGAAGAAGAGGGGGCTGCGGAAATTCTGTACACGCTGGGACTGTTCAAGGGAACCGGAACCAATCCGGACGGCACGCCAATTTTTGACCTTGATAAGACCCCCACGCGCAATCAGGCGCTCATCATGCTTGTGCGCTTGTTAGGTAAAGAGGAAGAAGCGCTTGCAGGAACATGGGAAATCCCGTTTACAGATGTTTCAGAGAATATGCGTCCCTATGTCGGCTATGCCTATGCCAACGGCCTGACAAACGGCACCTCTGCCACCACTTACAGCGGCTCGAATCCCATCAAGTCCACGCACTACATCGTGTTTGTTTTACGGGCACTCGGGTACGAAGATGGCGTAGATTTCCAGTGGAACAACGCATGGCAATTTGCAAGAGAAGAACTCTTTATCAACAGAAATGACTATACCAGTTCTTCCCGGCTGACCCGGGGTGATGTGGCAATCATCTCCAAAAATGCCCTTGGGGCAAAGATAAAGGATTCTGACACCCATTTAGTTGAGCGTGTCTGCGACAAGCCGCTGAATCCGGAAATCCCCATTACCGAGAATAGTTTTTGTTTCTTCTATCCTTATGTTCCACCGGAAGATATAGCGGGTGACCTCTTTTTGCATAATTGGGGGCACGGAAATCCCCGCGGTTGGCGTAAGTTTACACTCATCATAAACGGAAGCATCGTCAGGGACGGATATACGGTTGAGTGCCCCACGGCTGATTTTTACGACACACTGGAAGTCCGTGATGACGGCTTTGTGGTGTCCGCCGCAAAAAAAGGGCAGGCAACTGTTTTTGTAACCTACGAGGGCGTAACGGGTAATTTCAAAGTCATTTCCTTGTCCGACTTACATGTGATGCACAAAAAGCGCACAGACCTTAAAAATCTGTGCGCTTTTTTCTGGAATAAGGTATTTTTCATTAAGTAATTTGCCCCTCTGTGTCGTCCATGCGGCACGCCGCTGCTCCTCCTTTCCAAACCACAACCGCTTCGCTGGGTTGTGATTTGATTTTTCTAAAGCTCAAGTTCCAGATCCTTTAATGACACTCCGACCAAATTGCCGCAAGCTTTTGCTTGCGGCTTTTTATATCTATACCTGTGAATAAG
>JAFQLU010000012.1 GCA_017396465.1 Clostridia bacterium
GGCGCCATAGCCAAGTGGTAAGGCAGAGCTCTGCAAAAGCTTTATTCCCCAGTTCAAATCTGGGTGGCGCCTCCAAAAATCGACATTCTTCGACAGAGGAATGTCGATTTTACTTATTACCTATTCCTTCTTCACTATTCCCTAAAAACACTTGTCGATTTTTGGGAAGTAATAAGTAATAGTGAATAGGGAAAAAGTAAGGCGGCTTTGCTTTCGCAAAGCTTATTTTTATGTTTGCATCTTTTTTTTGTTTGTGTCCTGCGGTCACAGCATCGTCTTGAAACGCAGTTTCAATCACTATTTCATCGAAGTTTTGTTTCGTGCTGCATTTTGAATGATTGACAATCTTATATTGTAGTGTTATACTGAAATAAAACAAATACCAGAAAGACGGGATACTTATGAAAATTACCATTGACATGGAAGAACTCAATTATGATGAACTGATTGATGCACTGCTGCCTATTTTGAAAAAGCAAGCGGAGGAGAGCGGAAATTTAGGGCTGAAAACACTTTCGGGTATCCTGAACATGCCCGGAGACATTCCCAAAAAGATGCTGGGCGCACTGTCTCAGGAAAAGAAAAACGAAATTTTAGAATACCTGATTGTGCATAACAAAGAAAAAATAACGGAAAAGCTGGAAGAGAGTTTGAAAAAGGCGGGGATTTCCACAGGAGTGAAAGATATCTGTGTTTCTTTTGATAAATAAGGCGAAAAAGTAAGCGGTATTCCGGAAAAATATGATAAATGAGATAGATAAGGTCTGTTTTTAAATAAAAACAGACCTTGATTATTTTCGTATTTCGTGATATGATGAAAAAAGGAGTGGTGAAGATGAAGATACTGAATTTTGGTTCCTGCAACATTGACTATGTGTATTCCATGGACCACATTGTTGCGGTGGGCGAAACCCAGATGACATATAAAATGGAAATCTTTCCCGGCGGCAAGGGATTAAATCAATCCATTGCGGCGGCAAGAGCAGGGGTGGAAACCTATCATGCCGGCTGTGTGGGGGCTGACGGTGGTATGCTTTTAGACATTTTAAAAGAAAGCGGTGTGAATGTATCCTGCCTTCAGAAAGTGGATGCGAAAAACGGACACGCCATCATTCAGGTGAGCAGCCAAGGAGAAAACGCCATATTTTTGCACGCCGGCTCCAACAATATGGTAACGAAAGAACTGATAGATTCTGTCCTTTCGCAGTTTGACGCAGGTGATATTCTGCTTTTGCAGAATGAAATCAACAACGTGGATTATATCATTGAAAAAGCCTATGAAAGAAAGCTTTGCATCATATTAAACCCGTCTCCGTTAAACGATGAAATCGATAAAATGGATTTTGGTAAGCTGTCTTATCTTATATTGAACGAGGTGGAGGCAACGGCAATTTCCGGATGTGAAGCGCCGGAAGAAAGCCTGACCTATTTTAAAAAGCAGTATCCCGGTCTTCGCGTGATGCTTACACTGGGAAGCCGCGGATGTATCTATATGGATGAGGAAAACGAAATTTATCAACCTGCCTATCGGGTAACGGCTGTGGATACCACCGCCGCGGGCGACACCTTTACCGGGTATTTTGCCGCGGGACTGGTGATGGGGAAACCCTATGCCGAAGTCTTAAAAATTGCATCTGCTGCGTCTGCTATTTCCGTAACACGGGAGGGTGCGGCGCCTTCCATTCCGCTTTGGGATGAAGTAATGGAAAAAATGCCAAATCTGCAGGAAAATACCTCGGGTGGAAAACGCGCACAGCAGAAAAAGCAGATAGAAGATTATATAGAGCAGAATATTGGGACCGCAACTCCGGAGGAACTTGCGCGTATGTTAGGCTATTCCGTTGTGCATACGGGAAAGCTTGTGAAGGAAATCACGGGAACCACCTTTTCAAAATACCTGCAGAATAAACGGTGCAGTATGGCGGCAAAGCTGCTTGTTGAAAAGCAGATGCCCGTGGAGGAAATCATCCGCACCGTAGGCTACGAAAACGAAAGCTTTTTCCGCAGAATTTTCAAGGAAAAATACGGGAAAAATCCGTTAGAATACAGAAAACAGAGGGGATAACTTATGATAACATGCGAACAGAGAATCAAAAATATTGCCGTGCCGAACCACCCCGTGGATGTGGTTTTGGACACGGATGCCTATAATGAAATTGATGACCAGTTTGCCATTGCCTATCTTTTAAAATCCGGGGATAGACTGCAGACAAAAGCCATCTATGCCGCACCCCTTTTCAACGGGCGCTCCGAAAGCCCCAAAGACGGCATGGAGCGAAGCTATGACGAAATTCAAAAATTATTGGGATTGATGAAAGAAGATTATCCGGTATACCGTGGCTCGGAAAATTATCTTTCGGACGAAAAAACTCCTGTAATATCAGAAGCGGCAAAGGATTTAGCAGAGCGTGCAAACGCATATTCTCCCGAAAATCCTCTGTATGTCATCGCAATTGGTGCTATCACCAATGTGGCATCGGCGATTTTGTTAAACCCTGCCGTGACGGAAAACACAGTGGTTGTGTGGCTGGGCGGTCATGCCCTTCATATGTCCCATACAAAAGAGTTTAACATGTATCAGGATGTGGCGGCGGCAAGGGTGGTTGCTCTGTCCGGTGTTCCCTTTGTTCAGCTTCCCTGCGCAGGGGTGGTGGGCGCTTTTACGGTGTCCAAGCCGGAGCTTTTATACTGGCTGAAGGGGAGAAACGACCTGGCGGATTATCTGGCGCAGAACACCATTGATGAGGCAGATTCCTACGCCGAGGGAAAACCGTGGACGCGCTGTATCTGGGATGTGACGGCGGTGGCGTGGCTATTAAATGATAATGACCGGTTTATGCATTCTCGTCTGATTCACACACCCATCCCAACATATGACAATCGTTATGCAGATAACCTCGACGGGCATCTGATGCAGTATGTGTACTATATCAACAGAGACGCTTTGATGGAGGATTTGTTCCTAAAATTGACGGACGCATAAATGATTGTATTTTTTCTACTTTTATTTGTATTTATGTGTAATTTTTTCCGTTTTCCTATTGACTTTTAGGCGGTTATTTGATAATATGGGAGATGGAAAAGTAGCGGAATTTATCGCGAAAACCAATTATCAGAATCTTAAATTTTTTCAAATAAGAAAGGATGAAGAATCATGGCAGGCGGAAATTTAGACGCTTTCAAAGCTGTCGCAAGCGGCGAAAAAGAAATTGACGTGAACAAAAAAGTAAAGGTTGGTATTATCGGTACCGGTTGGATTGCAGAAGCTCATATGCAGCAGTATCTGCAGATGCCCGATGTTATCATCACATGCGGTGCAGACTTAATCCCCGGCAAAGCAGAAGCTTTCTTTAAACAATACGATGGCCAGAACGGCTTCGATGCATCTTCTGTAAAATGCTATCCCAGCCATAAGGCTATGCTGGATGCAGAAACAGATTTAGATGCAGTCAGCATCTGTACATACAATGCAACACATGCTGAATGCGCTATCTACGCTTTAGAAAAAGGCGTTAACGTTATGCTGGAAAAACCCATGTGCGTAACCACAGAAGAAGCACTGGATATTATGAAAGCTGAAAAGAAGAGCGGTAAAATCATTTCTATCGGCTTCCAGCCCCGTTTAGACCCCAACATGCAGAAAATCAAGCAGATCATCGACAGCGGTGTTCTTGGTAAGATTTACTACATTCAGACCGGTGGCGGCAGACGTCACGGTATCCCCACACCTTTCGGTACAACCTTCATTCAGAAGGACACAGGTGTTATCGGTGCTATGGGTGACATCGGTTGCTACTCCTTAGATATGGTACTGAACGCAATCGGCTATCCCAAGCCCTTAACCGTAACAGGCTACACATCTAACTATCTTGGCACAGATCCTCACTACTATGAAATGGACGGCAAGCCTGCTGAATATGCAGACCTGTTCGGCGTTGAAGATTTTGCTGCAGGTTTCGTTCGTTTAGAAGGCGGCATTATCTTAGACTTCAGAATTGCATGGGCTATGCACTTAGACACCCCCGGAGACACCATCATCATGGGTACAAAGGGTTCTTTAAGAATTCCTTCCACAGAATGCTGGAACGGTTCTTTAGACGATCCCATGGTTATCTACACAGAAGTTGCAGGTTCTCAGCTGCAGACCACAGTTCCGAAAATCTATGTAGATCCTCAGGATCCCAAGCAGTCCAACTTCTACAAGAAGATTCGTTCTTTCTTAGACGCAGTGAAAGATGGTGGCACAGCTCCCGTTCCCACAAGCCAGATTCTGTACAACCAGGCTATTATCGACGGTATCGTGACCTCCTCCAAGCTGGGTAAAGAAATCGTTATCGATCTTCCGGAGGTTTAATCCATGGGTAACTTAAAAATTGGCTTACAGCTCTACTCTGTAAGAGAAGATATGGAAAAAGATATGTACGGCACCTTAAAACAGGTGAAAGAAATGGGTTATGACTATGTTGAGTTTGCAGGCTACTTCGGCAAATCCGCCGAGGAAGTGAAAGCAATGCTGGACGAACTGGGTCTGACCGCAATTTCCGTACATCAGGTACACTCCCTGTTCCTGGAAGAAGGACAGCCGGCTGTGGACTACTTAAAGACCATTGGCGCAGAATATGCGGCAATTCCGTGGATGGCAGCAGAAGACCATAAAGGTGCCGCTCATTACGATGACGTTATTGCAGGCATCAAAAAGGCGGCTGAACTGTTAAAAGACAACGGTATCAAAATGCTGTATCACAACCACGACTTTGAATTCAAAAAATATGAAGACAAATTCCTGCTGGATTGGCTCTATGAAACCATTCCTGCAGAGCTTCTCGAAACCGAAATCGATACCTGCTGGGTAAAATATGCCGGCTACGATCCCTGCGAATACATCAAAAAGTACGCAGGCAGAAGCCCCATTGTTCACTTAAAGGACTTTACCTGCAAGCGCTTCGGCGGCGGCCCCGCTTATGCGTTAATCGATGAAAACGGCAACGAAATCGAAACCACAAGAGAAGATAACGGTTTCATGTTCAAGCCCGTAGGTTCCGGTCTTCAGGATTTCCCGGCTATTTTAAAAGCTGCAGAAGAAGCAGGCGCAGCCTACGCTATCGTAGAACAGGATCAGTCTCCTGAAGCTCCCGCTTTAGAATCTGTTAAGAAATCCCGCGAATATTTAAAATCCATCGGATACTAATTTCCGAGCATACGAAAGGCACCGCTTTTGCGGTGTCTCAGCGTGTCGAGAAACCTCGACACGCTGAGTAGACTTCGATAAAAGGTAGGTATATTTGACGAACACAAATTCGTCGGCGTACTCAGGTACGGTAGAGTTTGTGTTCGTCAAAAGCAAGCAATGGTGCGGTTTTCTCGA
>JAFQLU010000013.1 GCA_017396465.1 Clostridia bacterium
AGGCTGCCGCCGATTCTGTGCTGGAGGGCAGTGAACTCTACACGAAAATATACGAATTGATTCAGAATAAAGCCTTTTATGTTATCATAGACGGTGGAAACGGAAAACAGGGCGTTCTTGTCCGCAATGTGGGAACAGATGATAATCCCACCTGGTATGCCCATCCCCGAAACACGCCACCATTGACGCAGGAAGAACTGGACAAGGCAGTTTATGACCTGAAATATTCCTCCAACGTCCCTCTGGACTACAACGAAATTTCTTCCATGAAGGACAGCGGCGATCTGACGTATTATCTGGAAAATGCCATTATCTCCGCAGGAGAGGCTCCCAACGATGCGGCGGTAAATGAACTGATTTTATTTGCAGAAACCGCCATCAGCAATTTCTGCACCAAGAAAATGCGCACCTTCGGAAACAAAATCACTTTAGGGCTTCGTTTCCGCTCTGTTCTAAATAAAGCGCGGGAAGCAAAAAAAGAAGTGGAAGAGCTGTTTTATGCGCAATCCATTCCGCTGAATAATCCCATCGACATCGTTGTTCCGGTGTTATGGAAAAACTGCAACATCGAAAAGGACTGCAAAATTTATACCAAGGATTATACCTACGAAATTCTGCAGGGCACAGAGCTCCGTCTTTACCTGGGCGACAGCCGCCACTATCTGCAGTTTAACACCGCAAATACCGACCTGAGCTTCTATGGCGATGAGGCCTATTATGCTTTCAGGAAGATTGAAGACAACAAATACAGCATCCGCGTGATGAATGACGACGAACCCAACAATCCGCCGGCTCGTATCGGTATCGGTCTTCCTGCCGACACCGAAACGGCAACCGTAATAGCAAACTATGAAAGCGGCGCTGAAAATCAGGCTTGTCAATACGATGCTGTTTCCAAGCTGGTCTTTTTTGAAACCGACACCTATGGTGTATATGAAGTTGTGGATAACTACGTAGACATTGGTGATATTTCCCATCTTTCCTCTGAAAGTCAGAAAGCGATTCAGTTCCTGGTTTCCAAAGGAATTATGGAACTGACCGACGGAAACTTTAACCCCGATGAGGGCCTAAACCGCTATCAGTTCACCCAGGCAATTGTGAGTATGTTCTTTGCCAACAGCACCAATCATACCACCACGTTTTCCGACGTGCCTGCCGACCATCCTTACTATAGCTATGTTGCCTCCGGTCAGGCAGAAAATATCGTGGAAGGCTTTGACGACAACACCTTCCGCGGCGATGATGCCATGCCCGTGCAGCAGATGCTGGCTTTAGCATCCAGAACATTAGTGAATAAAAAAGGATATACCTACCCTGCCGATCCTTCTGCTATTTTAAATCAGGCTTATATAGAAGGCGAAGTAGACGGCTGGGCACAGGAAGCCGTTGCCATGGCTCTGCGCGACGGTCTGTGGGATTTTGATGATACGTTGTATCCCCAGGAAACCATCACAAGAGAGCAAGCCGCAGTGGTTCTGTACCGTTTGTTCCTGCTTCTGCAGGAGGTTTCGGTGCTGGAGCTGAACACCGCGACCAACATCGTATTAGTTGCAACTGCTGTGATTGCCTCTGCCGCAATCGTGGTTTGCATCGTGCTCATCGTGATATTGATTAAGAAAAATAACGAAATCAACAAGAGAAAGAAAGGAAACAGATAAGTATGAAGGTTCTTTTAGTGAACGGAAGTCCCCATGAAAAGGGCACAACCTACGGCGCATTATCCGTGGTGAAAAATATCTTGCAGGAAAACGGCGTGGAAGCAGAAATCTTCTGGTTGGGCAACAAGCCCATCTCCGGTTGCATGGGCTGCGGCGCTTGCGCCAAGCTGGGAAAATGCGTGATAGATGATTGCGTCAACGTATTTTTAGAAAAATCCAGGGAAGCCGACGGCTTCATCTTCGCCTCTCCCGTTCATTACGCCGCGGCGTCCGGCAGCATCACATCCTTTATGGACAGACTGTTCTACGGCAGAAGTGCTATCTTCTGCGGAAAGCCTGCGGCATCAGTTGTTTGTGCGCGCAGAGCCGGCACAACGGCGGCTTTAGATCAGCTGAACAAATACTATTCCATCTCCGGTATGCCTCAGGTTCCCTCCCAGTATTGGAACATGGTGCACGGCACAAAAGCCGAAGATATCGAAAAAGACGAAGAAGGCATGCAGATTCTCCGCTCTTTAGGACGGAATATGGCATGGCTTTTAGGCTGCATTGAGGCCGGAAAACAGGCAGGCATCACCTACCCCGAACGGGAAGCGCAGATCCGCACAAATTTTGTGAGATAATTTGATTCGTAAACATAAAAAAGGATTGCCGCATGGCAATCCTTCAGACTGTCGAAAAAGGCAGGTCTACCGCAAGCAAGTATTTCCAAAATGAGGTTACGCAGTAATAGAACAAAGAACTTTCTAACAAACAATTATGGTGCGGTTTTCTCGACGAAAACCGCACCATTGCTTGCTTTTGACGAACACAAACTCTACCGTACCTGAGTACGCCGACGAATTTGTGTTCGTCAAATATACCTACCTTTTATCGAAGTCTACTCAGCGTGTCGAGGTTTCTACCCACAGGGCACACCGTCGACACGCTGAAGGATTGCCGCATGGCAATCCTTTTTTTATGTATCTTTTCTTATTCGCCCTGTTTAAACAGCATAGCCGCACCGATGATACCTGCATCGTTACCCAATTCTGCCGCAACGATTTCGGTAGAGGGAAGACCGGTGTCTCCGCCGCCGTAGGATTCTTTTGCAACAAATTCACGAACGGGAGCAAGCAGCGTTTCGCCTTCCTTACTGATACCGCCGCCCACAACTAATTTTTTGGGAGCAAAGATGTTAATCAGGTTGGAAACGCCTACTGCAATGTATTTTTCATACTGAGCCACAACAGCTTTTCCCGCCTCATCCCCTGCGCGCATTGCATCAAAGGAGGTTCTGCCGCTGATTTTTGACTCATCGCCGTCAATCATGGCATGCATGCAGCTATCAGGATATTCTTTCATGATCTCCGCCGTCTGACGAATCAGACCTGTAACGGAAGCATAGGTTTCCCAGCAGCCTTTTCGTCCGCAGGTACACTGTACACCATCGGTTACGATAACCATATGTCCCAGCTCGCCGCCGGAATGATTGAAGCCGCTGTAAATTTTGCCGTCGATGATAATGCCGCCACCAACGCCGGTACCCAATGTAATCATGATAACATCGGATTCGCCCTTTGCCGCACCGGCAACCATTTCGCCGTATGCCGCAGCATTGGCATCATTTTCGATGCAAACCTGCACATGAGGAAAATATTTTTTCAGCTCGTCACCAACGGGAGCATTGTTAAAATCGGGTAAGTTGTTGGCATACAGAACCTTCACAGCATCTGCATCCACGGTTCCGGGGCTGCCAATACCGATTACTTTCACTTCCTGCTCGTCAATGCCTGCATCTGCAATCAGCTTTTTGCACAGGTCTGCCATATCCTTCATGATTTCCTCAAAGGAGCGCAGACGGCCTGTGGGAACAGAGCCCTTGCAGATAATGTTGTAGTTTTCGTCCACGATTCCGGCAGCAATATTGATGCCGCCTAAATCAATACCAATGTAATAAGCCATTTTTCATCCTCTTCTTTCCTTGAAATATTTAAAAGGGTGTCCTTTATAAACTTTCATTCGTATCGACCGGCACATTCTCCGATGCCCGGCGTTTTATGGTCGGACTTTCGTTATTTCATCCGTCTCTGGCGGAGCGCTTCATACATCAAAACCGCCGCCGCAACCGATGCATTCAGCGAATTGATTTCGCCCACCATGGGAATCCGAACCAAAAAGTCGCAGTTGTCTTTCACCTTTTTCATGATGCCCTTACCTTCGGAGCCAACCACGATGGCGATAGCACCGCGAAGGTCTGCATCGCACATTTCCTGCTCCCCTGCCATATCGGCACCGGTAATCCAAAGGCCCCGTTTTTTCAGGGTTTCCATGGTCTGCGCCAGGTTATTCACACGGGCAACGGGCGTGTGCGCCGCCGCACCTGCCGAGGTTTTGAATACCACAGAGTTCACGCCTGCGGAACGGTTTTTCGGGATAATGACGCCATGAGCGCCCACTGCGTTTGCCGTTCGGATGATAGCACCTAAATTATGGGGATCGGTGATTTCGTCTGCAATAATCACAAAGGGGGGCTCTCCCTTTTCCTCTGCGCGGTTTAAGATATCCTCCAAAGACGCATAGGAAACGGCAGAACAGATTGCCACCACGCCCTGATTAGACTCGGTTTTTGCCAGTTCATCAATTTTATCGGGAGCAACAGTTTTAAAGGGCACGCCCTTTTTCTTTGCCTGATCGATAATTTTGGTAATCTGGGAGCCGCCGGCACGGTTACTGATATAAATTTTTTCCACGGGAAGGTCTGCACACAGCGCTTCGAACACCGGATTTCTTCCCTCAATGGTTGACATTTCGGACAGTTCCATACTAAATTCCTTTCTTTATCCCAACACCCAGGTGGGAAGCCACGTCAGCATTTCTGCATACCACGAAGGCACCAAAATACCGGTCAGCACGGGATAAAATACAATATATAACAAAATAACAGCCGCAAGATAAATGCCGGGAAGCTTTTTCAGCTCCGGGTAGTTTCTGACCAAGGCCCTCGCTCCGTACGCGGCGGCAATTGCCACAAATGCTACGCAGGGGAAGAAATGGTAAATATACGCCTGCCTTGAAATCAGAACCCATGGCAGATACATAGCAAAAAAGCCTGCCAGTACTGTGAAGGTTTCTTTTGTGCCCTTGCCCTTTGCCGTGCGGTATATCAGAAATCCTATGGTCGGGATTGTGAGCCACCACACCAAGGGATTACCGAAAGAGGAAATGCCCTGGGCAAAGGAATCGGAAACAAAGTCCCAATTAGGATTATACGCGTAAAGCGGCCGAATGTCAAGAGGCCATGACCACCAATCGGAGCCATAAGGATGTTTTTCTGTCAATTCCGAGTGATAACTGAGCATGGATTCCTGATTTTCCCAAAAATAAGAT
>JAFQLU010000014.1 GCA_017396465.1 Clostridia bacterium
AGCTTTCAAAGCTTCTTTTGTCATCAAAGGTCCAACCAACTCGTAAATCAGAACGGCAAAGAGCGTAATGTTACGAATCAGGTTTCCCTGCTCACCCAGCTGCATTGCAGTTGCGCACATACCGAGCGCAACACCTGCCTGGGGCAGAAGGGTGATACCTAAGTATTTGCAGATAGAGGGCTCGCATTTTGCCAGCTTTGCGCTGCCCATTGCACCAAAATATTTACCCAGCGAACGGAACAGGATATATACAATACCGATGATAACAATTGCTAAATCTGTGAACACGCTCAGTTCCAGCTCTGCACCGCTGATTACGAAAAACAGCGCCAAAAGAGGCGAGGACCATTTTTCGGAGCGCTCCATCAAATCATGAGACAAAGGACAAATGTTGCAGAACACAGTACCCAGCATCATGCATACTAAAAGAGATGAGAAGCTGATGTGTACCGGTCCGATGTGGAAGTCCAGCATGGAAAGCGCCACCGTTAAGAAGATAAAAGCAATGGTCATGTTAAGACGGTTCGTGTTGGAGTTAAACATTTTTTCCAACTGGGTTAAGAACCAACCCATAATTGCACCAAGACCTAAGGAGCAAACGATTTCAACCAGGGGGTTTACAATGATAGAAACCATATCTACCTGACCGACAACCAGTGTTTTAGCAATGCCGAAGGAAACGGCAAATACGATAAGACCCACAGCATCGTCCAATGCTACGATGGGCAGAAGGAGACTTGTTAAAGGACCCTTTGCCTTATACTGACGAACAACCATCAAGGTCGCAGCAGGAGCGGTTGCCGTTGCGATAGCACCTAAGGTGAGAAGCTGCGGAACGGTAAGTTTCTCCGGCATAATCATATGTACTACTAAAAGTGCCAGATCAACAAACAGCGTTGCCACCAACGCCTGCAGAATACCGATAATAAACGCCTGCCTGCCGGTGTGCTTTAAATCCTCCAGACGGAATTCACTACCGATAGAAAACGCAATAAAGCCAAGCGCCACATCGGAAACCAGCTTTAAAGCATGCACGGCTTCGCCGGTTGCAAAGCCCAAACCCTCAATGCCCAAACGACCGATGCAGTAAGGACCAATCAGCACGCCGGCAATCAGGTACGCCGTTACCGACGGAAGCTTTAAAGGTTTAAACGCGCGGGTCATCAATAAACCGCCTAAAAGAGCGATAGATACAGACAATAATGTACTCATTTTTATTACTTCCTTCCTTGGATATCGGGCAAAAATGTCATATCATTTTACCCTTAACTGAAGCCATTCCCAAATAACTCCAGTTAAGCATTGTACCACAAATCATCCCGAATTGCAAGCATTTTTTTATTAAATTTGTGTTATTTCTTTGCGCAAAAACAGCTTCCCGATTTTATCCAAAAATCGGGAAGCTGCCTTATAATGTTATCTTATTTGGTTAACTGAATTACAACGCCGCTATGGGCAGGAATAGTAACCTTTAAAATGCCCTTTTCCAGTTTCACATACTCTGCCATACGAACGGGATAAGGAACTTCTGCTTTTGTCCATTCTTCGGAAACGGGGATTTCTAAAACGTCCTCCCCTTCCTGACGGGTGACACAGATATAGTCTTTGCCCTCGCCATGGTAGCCGCAAACCTTCCATTCTTCGTCGTAGTAGTTCAGACCTTTTGGGAAGAAGGGAATGAGAGACGGAATCTCTTCTCTGGTTTCCTTATAATATGCGATACCGGTTTTGATTTCGTTTGCAGCTTCCTCGGAAAGCCATGCGTTTTCACCGCTTAAGTGAATGCGCTTGAACATGGCATTTACCATCCACTGCGAAACCTGGTTTAGGTCATCTTCTTTTTTGGGAAGCACCCAGACAGCTGCCTGCTCGGGAATAACTGCCGTACCGGAATTTGCTGCGATGTGTGCCGTTCCCTCCGCCCAGTATGCATCCGTTAAGGACTGCAGAGAGCTATGCGCCAAGGATAAATAATCCATACGCATGCCGCCGGAGGAGCAGTTTTCCAAAATCACATCCGGATGTCTTTTGGTCACGCCGTCCAGCCAGGAGAGCATGGCATCGTTGTGCTGTTTTAAGCCGTCGCCAAAGCTGTCGGCGTTTACTTCCGTACCAATACCTGCATCAATGTTATAATCGAATTTAAAATATCCGATGCCGTAGTCACGGATTAAGCCATCTACCACGGTATCTAAATGCTTTCTTACCTTTTCATTTCTGAAATCCAGCTGATATCTGCCGTGGTCAATCACGCGCTTACCGTGCCGCATAAAGAAACTGGAATCATCGAACTGATCCTGAATGGGACAGTTCACACCCATCACCTCCGGCTCCAGCCAGATGCCGGGAATCATGCCCTTTGCACGGATGTAATCAAACACTTCACCCATACCATTCGGGAATCTTTCCTCAAAAACTTTCCATTCGCCGACGGTGTCCCACCAGCCACCGTTTGCATACCAGCCTGCATCCATGATGAAAAGCTCTGCACCGGCTGCTGCAGCCGCATCAATCTGGGGCAACTCTTTTTCTGTTGTGGGATCAGCACCTAAACAGCCCATATAATCATTAAACATAACCGGGAGACCGATATCTTTCGGACTTCTGTAGGCAATGTGTCTTCTGTATTTTGTCATCTGTGCGATGGCATCATCAAAATCTTTACCCAAAGCAACAGCCGCAGTCACTGTGGTAAAGCTCTCGCCGGGTTTTAAGTTTTTCCACCAATGGTTTTCCTGCTCGTTGGGGCCGCTGATAGAGAGACACCAATCTTCCCAAAGGCAAGCAACTTCCCAGTTCCAGGAACCGTTCGCCTCTACCTGCCACAAAAGCGTCTGTTCTGCGCTCACAGCCGCCCCCATAGGCAAATACTCTTTCGTGGACCATGAACCGGTGTTGGAAACACAAACTCTTTTCATGGTGCTCTTAATCGGAATGCCTGCTTCAAGTGGTGCGTATTCCTGCCAGTTCATTTCCTTGCAGGTATCACTGTGCGGAATCAGGATTTTGTCCATAGGAAAACCGCTCATGCGGAATGAAAATACCGCATCTAAGCCAACGTCTTCCTGCGCTATATTGGTAACCTTCACAAAGGAGCGAACCGCTTTTACATTTTCATAGAAGCAGTAGGTCTGCTCGATATCCAAAGCCGCACTCTTTAAGTGGAAAATCAGCTTGTCTTCCGTTTCCTCATGGGAAACATACACCGGAATATCGGGGCAGCGATAGTAAGCCTGCTTTGCACCATGGTGTCCATCGCGGTCTCCGCCGGTCGTCAGGATTTCCACAGCATTTGCCGTCCACTCCTCCCAGCGCTTTTCTCTGTCATACGGTTTTTCCGATAAATTTAAAAGCAGCAGTTCGCCATGTTCGCCAATGCCGAAATCTAAATGCATGCCGTTTTTATAAAAACTTAAATTCTGCATAACGTCAAATCTCCTTTTTAGTTTGCAATCGTCCATGTCGCATTTACAGATAATGCAGTTTCCATGTGTACCTCGTCAGCATCAACCGAAACTGTAACTGCATCTTCTGATATGCCATACATGGAAAGCAGTTTTCCGTGCATATCGGTTTCTATCCGCACACCGCAAGATGCAGAAAACACCTGCTTTTCATCTATCATACCATACATTTTTATTCCATCAGAATGCAAGGTATATTTGTGTCCATACATATTTTGTGTGTATGTAAATGCTTTCATATTCGGAGCACAGCTCCACAAAATTTTATCACAGCTGATATTAACACCACATAATATACTGATATACTCCAGCGCCGCCAGCATGGTAGGACCATAGCCATCCATACCGTTTGCCGCATCTCCCGTAAAAGGATTATAGTTTTGAACAAACTTTTTTTCTTTAGATAAAAGCTTTATCAGTTTTTCTCCGATCAGTACCGTTTCATAGTGATGATGATACCGCATCAAAGCGTCTGCACTTCTTTGATAAATCAATCCGTTTAAAGGACCGGACCAGGAGTTATCGTCCAGATCGTGTGCCGCAGCACCTGATTTTTCCAATTCGTCTGCACAGTTGGAGCACTCTGCATTCACATGGAAATAGGGGCTGTTTGCCGCAACCGCAGGTAACGGATAGGGCGTCCAGAACTCTTCTTCGTTCAGCAGATGTTCCCGGATAAACTGATCCGCCATTTCCTGCGTAAACAAGCCGCAATACATACATTTGATGTTTTCCTGGGTAAGCGCATAAACAAATTCGCCGTTTCTGTCTCGCACAAAGAATGCATGTTTTTCTTTGTCCCACAAATATTCGAAGGCTTTTTGCCGCACGAATTCTGCTTTTTCTTTCCATGCATCTTCTTCCCCGTTTTCTAAAATACGGGACGCTTCTGCCAGCACACATCTGATGGCATAAGAATACCCCATATACTGCGGAGATTTATGCGGCATATTGCCGTAATCCTCCGGAGGCGTGGATTTTCCCCACAAACCGTTCTCGGGTTGTTTTAAGCCATGCAACATATGCAGGGTGCAATTATCCTCGCCTACATCCCATATGCACCAATTTTCCAAAACACCATTTCCGGTACTGTCTCGATATCTCCAAAGATAATCATCATAGTCTTTTAAGGAATCATACACCATTTGCAAATATGCTCGGTCTTTTCCCAAATGATAATACATCTTAAGAGCAGGATACGGCAAAAAGCATCCTTGCATCCAATCAAAATGAGGTGTGATACCGTCCCACTCGTTTTTTCTGGAAATCATTCCGGGATATTTGCCGTCCCTGCGCTGATACCGCATGAAAATGAGAATGTTCGCAAGCGCAATTTTCATATTCCGCTTGGCATACATTTCGCCGCCTAACGGCTGTGTTTCCAGCCACACGCCATTATATTTGGAGCCTTCAATCAGCACGTCGTAATCATGAAATGACTTGATGTTTTCCTTGCAGTATGTTTCGCAAGCATCAAAAATATACTGTATATCTTCCCGCTCTGTGGTAAATTCCACACCGCTGTCGCAGAAACTGTATTGTTCTATATTCCATAAATCTCTCATATCTTCCCTCCCGAGAAAATAATCTTTCTGTGTTTTCTTTTTTTATTCTGCGGTGATAACAGACTGCGATGCATCATACACATGTTTGTACTGTTCAAACTGTGCATCATAATATGCTTTCGCTTCCGGATCGGGATAGAAGGTTTTTCTTTCCTTAATGGTTTTGATGCCGTCCTGATAAAGACCAACTGCCAGACCGGCTAAATAAGCCGTTCCTGCCGCACCGATTTCTTCGCCTTCTAAAGCGGTAATCGGAACGCCTAAAATGTCCGCTTTAATCTGGAGCCATAAGTCGGAGCGCGCACCGCCGCCGGTTGCAATCAGCTTTTTGGGTGCCATGCCGAATTTGTCCATAGTTTCGCAGTTTACACGGATTTCGTAAGCCGTTCCCTCCATCAGTCCACGGTAAATATCCGTTTTGGAATGCTCAAAGGTGAGTCCGAAGATTGCCGCTTTGGATGAAGAGTTCATATAAGGCGTTGCCGCACCGGCAAAGTGCGGCAGAATGAGAAGACCGGAAGGTCTTTTCGCCGCCTTTTCGTCCAGTTCCTTATAGCTCTCTGCGGAAATATTGTCGCGGAACCATTTCAGCGTTGCGCCGCCTGCATAGGAAAGCACGATGCAAACATATTTTCCGTTGATATGAGGCTCAAAGGAATAGCCCAAATCGTAAAGCTCATAGCTTTCAGGAGGTGCATCCAGCACGATGGGAACGCATTCCACGGTGCCGGTGCCGTCCATAGCTGTGCTGCTGTCGAACACGCCGGAGCCTGTCATTGCCGCAATCTGGTCATGACAGCCGGAAACGATGAGCAGGTCCTCAGAAAGTCCCAGCTCTTTTGCAAGCTCTGCCTTGATGGTGCCTGCCGCCGTTCCGGAGGGTACAGGCTTGGACAAAAGCGAAGAATCCACGCCTGCAAATGCCAGAATTTCTTCATCCCAACACTTGTTTTTAATATCAAAGGCAAGAGTTCTTGCCGCCAGGGAATAATCAATCTGTGCCACGCCGGAAAGCATATAAACCACAAAATCCTGCATCAGGAGGATGTGCTTTGCCTTTTCGTAATTTTCAGGCATGTTCTTTTTCATCCACATAATCTTGGGCAGAGAGTACATAGAATGCACCTTTGCACCTGTTTTATACGCCATGTTTTCTGCACCGAATGCATCCACCAGCGCCGCACACTCCTCTTCCCCTCTGGGGTCGGTATACAGCATGGAGGGCGCACAGGGTGCGTCGTTTTCGTCCACCATCACGAAGGTTTCGCCGAAGCTGGTTACGGCAACGGCTTTGATGTCTTCGCTGGCAACGCGGGAAAATACGGATTTTACGGCGTTAAAAATCGCCAGTCCGTCAATTTCATGTAAGCCGCCCGAGCGGTTTACTTCATATTCCTGATACGCCGACGTAATTTCTGCTCCGTTTTCGTCAAACAGAACGACCTTACAGCCGGTGGTACCGATATCTAATCCGCCGACATACATATGCTCTTCCCCCTAATCTTACAGGTCGATAACTTCGTAGCCTAAGTATGTGGTGAATGCTTCCTTCAGGATATGTGCTACATGGCCCTTACATACTGCTGTATGGTGACGGTAGCCTTCTTTTGCCAGCTTTAAGAGTTTCTTCTGCAGGTTGTCGATTTCAGCAACACCGCCGCAACCGAAGAATTCAGCTTCGATGGGTTCGCCTGTGAATTTACCTCGTCAGCGTAAACAATCAGCTTGCCGTTTTCGGTTCTGCAGTTAGAATAGGTCATGTCAAAGGCTGCGATTCTGCCTTCGTTACTACCCCATCCGCAACCGGGGCAACCTTTTGCAAACATCTTGTGGTCTGTTACGGTACCCTTTGCTTCCATCAGGCTCTGTGCGATAGGTCCGCAATGGAACAGGATAACCTTGTTGGGATCGTCGCCGTAGTTGTTGTTCCAGTCTACGCAAGCTGTGGGGAAGTTGGTTGCCAGCTGCATGGAGTACATGTTGATAGCAGAGCAAAGGTCGATTTCGCAGGATGCAACGATGCCACGGTCGTTAAGCTCACTCAGCAGTACGCAGGGAGCAACGCCCAGCTCTGTCTGCATTTCTTCCCAGCAGCGCAGGGTGATGATATCCAGCTTGTATTCTTTCATCATATCGTCGATTGCAACGGAAACCTTTGCCAGTGTTGTTGTTTTATCGTCGGGAACTTTAGAAAAGTCTGTGTAGTTTACTAAACGGTCTTTCTTCTTAGCAACTGCTTCTGCGTTATCGTCCATGTTTCTTACTCTGTAGAACAGTTCGGAAAGGTCGAAGCATTCGCAGGTGATGCCTAATTTCTGCAGAGCCAGTTCATCGTAGCGAACGGTCTTGAACTTTGTGGTTCTTGCGCCGATAACACCGATGGTGAAGCGCTTCATGCCGTTAACAACGCGGCAAACAGCTGCAAAGTCAGCCAGGTTCTTCTGGAACGCATCTGTTGCAGGATGAACAACATGGGGCTCAAAGATGGTGAAGGGTAAGTTGTTCTGATAGAAATAGTCACAGATGGAGAACTTACCGCAGTAGGAGTCACGGCGATGCTCGAAGTCCATCTTGCCGATTTCGTCGGGATATGCCTGAATCAGGATGGGTGTGCCACAGTCTCTAACAGCGTGCAGAGCACCGTTTTCATCACTGAAGTTGGGCAAAGACATAATCACGCCGTCATACTCGCCTTCATGCTCTTTCAGCCAAGCCGCATATGCTAAGCCTTCATCTTTGGTTTCTACTGCACCGTAACGGGTTAAATCTTCAGGAGCCATAATCCAGGAAAAGCCTGCCTTTTCCACTGCCTCTGCCACTTCTGCTCTTGCCGAAGCAATCAGGGATTCGGGGAAAAATCCACGGTTACCGAAGAATAATGCAAATGTCTGTTTTTTCATAATGATATCTCTCCTTTAAAATAAATTTCTTGTTACTATTGATTTTATCATATTTTATGGTATAATGAAAGATAAATTTATCCTTTTTTTTGTAAATTTGTCCGGAAAGGCGGATTTTTTTATGGGACTAAAGCTTAACACAGCAGAACTCAAAGATATTTTATCATCTTTTTACACATTAACAAAAATTCGTCCGGTTATCTTTGACAACGAATTTCATGAAATCATGTCCTATCCGGAGGATAAATGTGCCTTCTGTCGGGAGGTGCGCATGCAGGAAGGCTTGCTGGCAAAATGTCACGAAAGCGACCGCAATGCATTCCTTGCCTGCAAAGCGACAGAGGACACCTATGTGTATCATTGCCACGCCGGGCTTTTAGAAGCCGTGAAGCCTTTAAAACACAAAAACCGCATCATTGGCTATATCATGTTCGGGCAAATTACAGATATCAAGGAAAAGCACAAGCTTCAAGCGGCTTTAGAGCCCTTCTGTTTAGAGAATAATATCACCTGCGGCACCGACAGCATCAAATACAAAAACCAGAAGCAAATCCTGGCGGCATCAAAGCTTTTGGAAATCTGTACGGATTACATTCTGATGAAGGAAATGGTGGAGGCTGAAAACAATCTGCTTGCCGACCGGTTGAAGGAGTATATCGCCGGAAATTTAGACGCTAAGCTCGAAATCAACGATTTGTGTGAGCACTTTAAAGTCAGCCGCACTAAGCTTTATGAGGTTGCCGCCGAAACCTTTGGAATCGGTATTGCCGCATATATCAAAAACTTGCGCATGCAAAAAGCAAAGGAGCTTTTAAAGAATACCGAGCTTTCCATTTCAGAAATCTCCACCTCCGTTGGTTTTGAGGATTATAACTATTTCAGCCGTGTGTTCAAAAAAACCTACGGCATATCCCCCAGACATTGCCGAAAATAAACGGGCAGGCAGCAGAATGGAGCAAAACAAACATCAACGTAAATACTCCGGATGTATCAGACCCGGCATTGCTTCAATGAACCGTGATGCATCAGAAACAGGCATCGCCGCAAATAAAGATTACACCTTGACTTTTTGTATGTTTCATGCTATAATAGAAAAGGTCTGCGGGCGTGGCGGAATTGGCAGACGCGCCAGATTTAGGTTCTGGTGGCAACCCCGTGCAGGTTCAAGTCCTGTCGCCCGCACCAAAAAGACAGATTCCTTTGAATCTGTCTTTTTCCATGAGCGCACATTCACATATGACTTCATAAACCATAAAAAGAGGTGCAAAAATGAATTACGATATTATCATCATCGGCGCCGGACCGGGCGGTATTTTTTCGGCTTACGAGCTTGCTGTTTCCAGACCGGAACTAAAAGTGGCTGTTTTTGAGGCCGGTCACGCGCTGGATCAAAGAGCATGTCCCATAGACGGGAAAAAGATAAAAACCTGCATTGGCTGCAAGAGCTGTTCTATCATGAGTGGTTTCGGCGGCGCAGGTGCATTTTCTGACGGAAAATACAACATCACCAACGATTTCGGAGGAACACTGTATGAATACATCGGAAAACCTCAGGCGCTGGAGCTGATGCACTATGTGGACGATATCAACATGAAGTTCGGCGGCGAAGGAACCAAGCTGTATTCCACAACGGGTACCCGATTCAAAAAGCAATGTATCCAGAATGACCTGCACCTTTTGGACGCTTCCGTCCGCCATCTGGGAACAGATATCAACTATGTGGTGCTTGGAAACCTCTATACATTTTTAAAAGACAAAATCGATTTTTATTTCGATGCCCACGTAGATGCCATTGATATCATCGATGGTGGCTATCGCATAGTGTTACAGGACAAAACCTACACCTGCAATCAGTGCATTGTTTCTGTCGGCAGAAGCGGAAGCAAATGGATGGAATCTGTTTGCAGGCATTTAGACATCCCCACCAAGAGCAACCGCGTAGATATCGGCGTGCGGGTAGAGCTTCCTGCCGATGTATTTTCCCATCTGACCGATGAGTTGTATGAAAGTAAAATCGTGTACCGCACAGAACAATACGGCGATATGGTGCGTACCTTCTGTATGAATCCGAAGGGTGCCGTAGTCAATGAAAATACCAACGGCATCATCACCGTGAACGGTCACAGCTACGAAGACCCTGCAAGACAAACCGATAACACCAATTTCGCACTTCTGGTTGCAAAGCATTTTTCGGAGCCCTTCAAGGATTCCAACGGCTACGGCGAAAGCATTGCTCGGCTCAGCAATATGCTGGGCGGCGGCGTGATTGTTCAGCGGTTCGGCGATTTAATCCGCGGCCGCCGTTCCACTCCCGGCAGAATGCAGGATTCCTTTATCACGCCCACATTAAATGCAACCCCCGGTGACCTGAGCCTGGTGCTTCCGAAGCGAATTTTAGACGGCATCATCGAAATGATTTACGCACTGGATAAGGTTGCCCCCGGCACCGCCAACGACGATACGCTTCTTTATGGCGTGGAAGTGAAGTTCTACAATATGGAAGTAGACGTTGACGAGCGCCTGGAATCCAAGTATAAAGGCTTATACATCATCGGTGACGGAAGCGGCATCACCCATTCTTTATCTCACGCCTCCGCCAGCGGTGTTCATGTAGCAAGACAAATCATAAATCCGTAAACAGGGATAAAAACAACAAAAAGCCTCCGCACAACAGATGCGGAGGCTTTACTTATTTTCAAAAAAACTTACAGAACCAGAGAAGGAGCTGTGTAAACGCGGGCAGCCAGCTCGCTGTTTAACATGTAAAGGCTCTTGGGGTCGGAGCCGAACAGTTCCATTTTGGTAATCATATCGTTGGCGTTGGTTTCTTCTTCGCCCTGCTCTTTTACGAACCAGTCTAAGAACTGCATGGTGCGGAAGTCTTTCACGTCATATGCAGCAGCATAGATATCGTTGATTAACGAGGTAACATATTCTTCATGCTCCAAGCCTGCTTTTAATACGGTCATATCGCTGTCTAACACCTTGTCGGGTTTCGCGATTGCTTCTAAAGTTACCTTTTCGTTGTTGTTCTGCAGGTAACGGTAGAACAGCATTGCATGGTCTCTTTCTTCCTGTGCCTGGATATAGTACCAGTTTGCGAAGCCGTCTAAGCCTCTGTCTTCAAAATAGTTGGAAAAATCCAGATACAGATAAGCAGAATATAACTCCTTGTTAATCTGCTGGTTTAATAATTCTCGTACTTTTGCGTCCATCATTTATAACACAACCTTTCATAATCATTATTGTCATTTCAGCTACTTTTTATTTTACCACAAAAACGGCATGTTGTAAAGAATAAATCTCGTTTTTTTAAACTTCATCACAGATACCTCAAGCACAAAAGCGGAAAACCTTCCAATGCCCCGCCTTTGATATGTTCTTATTTTTCGTTGGTGTGGTTATATGTCTTAAAGAGTTCTCTCCACACGTCTGTATGTGCTTCGCAATCCAAGAAATGTCCGAACAGGTCATCATCTTTTGATTCACTGTTTTCTGTAAACGCCTGACCGATGACGTGGGTGTACCATTCTGATACCGATTCACAGAATGCATGCCAGCCCTCTTCCCACTTACCGTTTTGAAGCTCTTCATTCCGCTTTTCAAAAGCGTTTAAGATTTCTTCTTTTTCTTCGCCCTTGGCAATGGCGATGCCCGTCATATCCTCTGTTATGGTCAGAGGCACAAAGCCGATGGTGTTGGCTTTGGTGTCGTACTGCACCGCTAAAGAGGTATTCCATGTTTCCTGCACGGAGAAGTTGGGTTTTACGAAATGGAAGTTGCCCTGACCGTACAGAATATGACTATCGTGGTACTCCTCATAGCATCCGATGCAATGGCTGTGCTGACATATTACCACATCCGCACCGTGGTCCACCATAGCACGGCAAAGCTTACAAAGTCTGGGAGAGGGATACTTACAATGCTCTTTTCCGCCGTGGTAAATCACGATCACACGGTCGTTTTCCGCTTTGGCATCACGGATATCAAACATGGTGTCGTATTCATCATAAGGACGGGAGCCCATTCTGTCCTCTAACGCATAAGAATACTCGTGTTCGCAGACAGCGATAATGCAAACCTTTTCGCCATCCTTTTCCACCACATAATTTTTTCTGGAATCTTCATAGTTTTCACCAAAGCCGGTGTAATCCAGACCAACACGGTCCAGCTCGCGCAATGTATCCTTTGCGCCCTGTTTGCCGTAGTCGAAAATATGGTTGTTGCTTAAGCCGCAAACGGTGGCTCCAAGCATTTTTAATGTGTCTGCCGTCTCATGTGCCGCTTTTAAAGGGGGACCGAATTTTTTAATATCCTTATCATATTCCGTCAGCGCACATTCTAAATTTACAAAATTGATATCATTTCCCTGAAACAGCGTTACCACATCGGAAAATAAGGTTTCCACATCTTTTTTTGCAAACAAGGGGTTGGTGTTTGCCGTGGGGGATAAATCTGCCAGAAGCAACGTTTTCATTTTTCTTTCTCCTTTTATAGGAATTTAATATTGACTTCCCGTACAATCCGGGATATAATCATTATATCCTTTTAGGAATCTTTCGGCAATACCCGATGTTACGAAAAGAAATTATTTTTTGCACAATATTAAGATGAAGGTGGCATTATGAACCCATTTATCGTCCGTGATATTTCCCATTACTGCAATATATCCGTCAGCAGATGCCAGCCCATACCGGAGCGCATCATTCCTTTTTACGACCTGACCTTTGTGCTGTCCGGCAGCATGACATACACCTTAGGCGGCAAAAAGTTTCCCATGAAAAAAAGCGACGCCATCCTGTTTCGCCCCGGTGATGTCCGCGGTCGGCTTGCTGGCACGGAAGCAGTTTCCTATGTCAGCTTTAATTTTACGGTAGCAGACGAAAATTTCATGACCTTTGACCGTTTTCTCCCTCATTCTGTTACCGCCGAAATCCGCAGGCTGATTTCCGTGTTTCCCCAGAGCCATCTTTCGCCCTACTATCACTCCGCCGAAAAAGCGGCAAGCATGCTGAATTACATTCTTTTGGAGCTTGCAGATGTGATGCAGTCGGGCTGTAATAACGAGCATGTTTTAAACATTCTCCGCTATGTCGACTCCCACATCACGGAAAAGCTGACGCTCAAGTCCGTGAGTAGTCATGTAAATCTTTCCAAGGAATACACCTGCGCCATTTTCCGTCAGGAGGTGGGCAAAACCGTTACGGAATATATCAACGAACGGAAAATGCTACTGGCAAAGGAGCTGATTTTAAAAGGCGAAATGTCTCTTAATGATATTTCGACACACCTTTCCTTTGAAAACTACGCCTACTTTTCCCGTTTGTTCAAGCGGTACTTTGACGTTACCCCCGTTTCCCTGCAAAAAAAGAACCGATAAAGAAAAAGGACTGTAAAAAACTTTGTTTTTTACAGTCCTGCTTTTTTACAAGCTTTTTATTTTAAATCTTTTATCATGGTTTCAATGGGTGCATCGTCTTTACAGAATTCGTGAGTGCCATCAAATACCATAAGGCGCGTCCAGCTTTCCCAATCGGGGCTGATTTCCTTCATGCGCTCAAAGGAGCGGATGCTTTCTCTGTAATCAAAAAGCTCGTCTTTATCCCCCATCTGAAGACAGATTTTCCGAGGATAGACAAGGCAGGAAATTTCCGCATCGTCAAACAACTCTGCGGCATTTTGCCAGGTCCAGTCCGTCCTGGGCTGGGCGTCTCTGGTGTTAAAGAAGGAGCAGGACACCGAGGACAGAATTCTGGTATCTGCCGCCGCCAGAAACAAGGTATAAAATCCACCGTAGGAAAGGCCTGCCATACCAAAGTTTTTCACATAGCTTTGGGCTTCAAAATAGTCCAGCACTCTCTGAAGACCGTATAGCTCTACGGCGGTAACAGAGCTTCCTACCCTTTTCAAAGCGGCATCGATTCTTTCGCGGTCATAGGGCGCTCCATAGCATTCTTTATCCCACAAAACAAGTTGCGGCGCAAACACATGCACATCGTGCTTTAAAATACGGTGCAATAAATCGTTGTAGTTGGTAGTATCACCATATATGCCGGAAATCAGCTCCGGTGTACCGAGACCGCCGTGTTGTGCAAGAATCAGCGGTTTTTTCTCGTCTCCGTCTCTTCGGAAGAACAGCCCCGTTAAAGCAAGGTCTTCCAGCACAAAAAACTGCATCCGGAAGATGCTGTATCCATCCTCACGGGACAATAGCTCGGAGGTAACCTCCGGCACACCCTGCCGCACCTCCGTCATTGGCCAGCCCAGCATTTTTTTGAAATCTTCCCGATAGGCTTCTCCGTTTTTTAAGATGTCTTTCGCATATACCTTCCGCTTTTCAGCCGCCTGCTGTTCCCGGTTTTTGATTATGGTATAAAGCCCGTCTAAATAGCTTTGCTTTATGTGTTCTGTATCCTGTTTTTGCTCCTGATATTTCATGATGTCTCTCCTTCTTTCTCTTCTGCTATCATGCCGTGTTATATACGCACAACCGCCTCATCGCCCTGATAGGTGATGCGGTCTCCTTTGCAGGTAAAGGCTTCCACATAAGCAAAATATTCTTCTTTTGAGGCAAACAGCGGTTTGAAATCCCGGATGATTTCTTTGGCGCGCACACCGTCATCCTTTAAAAGCAGACTCAGCATGGCAAGCTGCCATTTTGCCGAAGCCACGCAGGCAAGGTCGGGATTATCGATATAATAATCCGCGCCGTGGCTGGTGCCGACTGCACCGGGTGCGTAAGGATGCACAATGGGCATCACGCAGGACAAGTCGCCCATATCCGTGCTGCCGCCTTCAATGTTATTCGTTCTGGAAAACGGAATTTCCGGCAAAAACTTTGCCGCATCCTCTGCTAAATCCATCATGCCATCACTATTGATATGCGGCGCATAACCGGGAGTATCCTGAATTTCCACATTGGCGCCCAGAGACAGAGCCGCACCGCACAGCGCACGGTTTACCTTTTTGTTTGCCGCAAGGATGGCATCATAGGTTTTACCGCGGACATAGCTTTCGATGATAACGGTGTCGGGAACGGCGTTTACCGCGCTTCCGCCCTTCGTGATAATGGGGTGCACACGGATAGAATCCTCGTCCTGAAAGGTTTCCCTTGCGGCATTGATGGCGCTAAGCCCCTGGGTTGCGGCGTAAAGCGCATTGCAACCGTTCCAGGGCGCACCGCCGGCGTGGGCAGATTTTCCCTTATAAATCACACGCTTTGCAAGGCATCCCACAGAGCCTTTCCGCATGGTAAACGAGTCTCCTCTTGTGGTATGCACAATAAAGGCGATGTCCACACCGTCGAAATAGCCGCGGTATAAAAATTCCGATTTTCCGCCGAAATAATGAATGGTGCCGTTTTCTTTCAGGCCGGAGCGGTATTCCACTTCAATCAGCTCTTCTGCCGGAACGGCGCAAAGACGGATTCTGCCGCATAAGCCGTCTAATGCCCCATCTTCTGCAAGTGCCGATGCAATCCCCACCAACGCCGCACACTGCGCGCTATGACCGCAGCAATGCACTGCGCCGGTTTCCTTGTCCGCATCAGGATGCTCCACGCAGATTAAGGAATCCAGCTCGCCTAAAATCAGAACCTCCGGACCGGGGCGACCAGTGTCGAGCACCGTGTAAAACCCGGGAATATCACCGGCACAGACGATGTTATATCCCAAATCTTCAAACACCTTTTCCATATACGCCGAGGTTTTCACCTCGCGGTAGCCCGTTTCGGGGTTTGCCCAGATATAGTTTTGCGTTTCAACAATTTTCTCTCTGTATTTGTCCACGCGGGACATCAGCTTTTCTACCATCTTTTTATCTCCTTTTTTTAAAAAGCTACAATAACGGTACGGATCTGCCATGGTGAAACCGCAAAGGAAACACTCTGTTCCTTTATCGAAACCGTCTCGCCGGTCCGCTCTTCGTTTAAGTTCGTAAGCTCTGCCGACACCACTTTTTTCCCGAAATCCACATCTGCCGCAGAAGGCTCATCCGATGCATTGTATACCCGAACGATATACGCATCTTCCCGTTCTGCACATTTGAACATAGAAAGGCAGATGTTTTCTCCCGAAACGCGGAGACCTGCCTGCGGTGCAAGGATTGCTTCCTCCTTGCCAAGTTCGGCATATCGGGGCATAAGAGGTGCACTCATGCTGTCTTTTAATTTCACAAGCTCTGTAAAGGAAACCGCTTCATCTAAAGGAGCCAGCAGGAACCGATAAGTGTGCGTTCCCAAAACCTGTCCTCTTGTTTCACCGTTTGTCATAACGGTTTTTTGGAAGCCACGCAGGAGTGTAATATAAAGGGTGGCGTTTTCATCATCGGTGCTTGCACATTCGTGCAGACCTTCACAGGAAACAAACGCCAAGCCGCACCCTTTGTCATCTCGTTTCCCAACGATACCGTTCATCGATTTTTCATACTGGTCGTATTCCCGCCAGTTCTGCGTGCTATAGTCAATTCCCGTGCGTCTTGTACAGCAATAGAACGCCTGATCGGCAAAATAGGTTTTCCCCTCTGTTGCCGTAGGCATCACGAGGCGTACTCTGTGATTTTCGGCGTTATTTTCGTATGTCATTTTCACATCCGCAAAGCGCGCTTGCTCCGACAATCCCACTTCAAATACTGCCTTGCAGGTGATATATCTGTCGCTCCGATACTGGGAATACTCGTTCATAATCAAAGAATCCGGCACTTCCATTTCCTTTGTGATGCGGAATACGCATCTCACGCATCCGGATTCCACCTTTTCAATCCGACATTTACCGGAAGCAGAATACACCGTTTTTTCTTCCCGTGCATTGGCGTGATACCAACCGTCACCGATTTCGGAATCGTCTGCCAAATTCAACTGATTTTTATAAACCCGTCCCGTTTTCTTGTCGGTGATATCTATAGTGCCCCATGGCGTGATATCCACACGAATATACTCATTTTCCATATAATCCGTACCGGATGTCATATGCTTTAAGTATCTGGACGGCTTCTCGGATGGTACGACACGGTATTCGGAAAAACCGCCTGCCGGAACGTTTACCTGAAGAGAAATCTCATGCATGTCAAAAAACTTCCAAAACTGATTCACAAGACGCATTTTCTGATTTCTGCGAATGGATTTCAGCTGATAGGGAATTTCCTTCCCTTCCGCATCATAAATGCGGAAGCTGTTCACCGTTTCAAAACCAAAGGACTGGTCGTGATACACAGCTTCATACTGCGGACGCATGGGAAGCTTCACGGTGATAACTTCGTTTCTGTCGAAAGGAAGTGTATTGTAAAGGGTCAATACCGCGTCGGTCTTCTCTCCCTCCTGATAGCCCTGCTTGCGACCGAAGGTTACGAAATAATCATCCTG
Source organism: Clostridia bacterium (assembly GCA_017396465.1). Taxonomy (GTDB): domain Bacteria; phylum Bacillota; class Clostridia; order UBA1381; family UBA9506; genus Congzhengia. The sequence goes on from JAFQLU010000014.1 coordinate 17,288, forward strand.
CAAAGCATCGCAGATTTCCTCGGTCTGGTCGTAGCGGTACACCATGTCCTTATGCACCTGATCGATAGAACATCCGCCGATGGAATCGTGAGGATGATTCTGAATCAGGTAGCGATACGCCTGCGAAACATAGTTTCTCGGGTAAGGCATTCCTGCCATTTTTGCATATGCCATAAGCGGCTCTATCACTTTTTCCAAACGGTTCTGACATCTGTCGTTTTGCTGTTTTAACGGGTAGTGGCTGGATAGCACATTGGTAATCAGGTCCGGAAATCCCGCTTTGTTGGGATAATTCATCTCGCCCGTTATAACCTCCAGCTTCTCCCGATAGGTATCAATATGCTTTGCCGCCTCGATTAAATCCACATGATGCACAGTGGCATCGGGATATCGGTTCTCGATGGCACGGATGTAGTCCACAGTTTCCTTTCTTAAGGGGTGGTGGTCTACTGCGTCCATCACGATGTGAACAGGATATTGGGTAGTAGAAAGGAGAAAATCCATATAAGTCTCAAAATCCTCTTTGGCTTCCTCGGGCGTACGGTTTTGCGCCCCACCTTTATCCCCGACACGAACCGCGAATTCACCGTAGCCGTTTAAGTTTCCCATTCTGAGGTTTAACACGCTGCTGCCATCGGGTGAACGCCAGATAAAGTATGGCTCGGTATCACCGTAATATCCTCTGGAAAACAGGGAGTAGTTGATTTGAAAGCCCTGAAATATCTGTGGTGTCTGTGCGATGTGACCAAAAATGTCGCAGATGTAGCCGAATTTCCACGCCTCCTCTGCGCCCCACTTTTTCGAAAGCTCATGGCCAATCATCAGGTTGCGGATAAAGCTTTCGCCGGAAATATTGAATTCGTCCGGCATTACATACCAAGGACCGATTTTGATTTTCCCTTCCTTGACCAGCTCTTTGATTTTCTCTGCATTTTCCGGTTCGATTTCCGCATAATCCTCTAAGGGTATCGTCTGTCCGTCCAGATGAAACACACCAAACTCCGGCTGAGTCTCCCATGCGTGGCACAGGTCATTCATTGCCTGAACCAGGCGGAAGCGGAATCCCTGAAAGGTCTGATACCATTCTCTGTCCCAATGGGTTCCTGAAAAATAATAAATGTCACGTTTCATAGCTGTTCTCCTTATGTCTTCCGATATCGTATCCAATCTGTATACAACGCACATTACGCATTTCTGCCGTAGCATCGGTTTTACCAATCCGTACCCATGTCTATTTTTCCATGGTTTTCCGGAAATATTCCGTTGATACAAAATCCATATGCGGTTATCTTTTATTATATCGGATACGGCTTTTAAAATCAATACATTCCAGAAAAAAAGACAGAGCTTACGCCCTGTCTTTTGCGATTTCCTGTGTTACTTTTAAAAACGCGTCAATATCCTCTTTTCCATGGCAATGCATGGGCGAAATCCGGAGACAGCCGGAAAGGTTTAACGCTTCCATACTGCGCTTTGCGTACATGCTGGTTATGAGTCTGTCGCAAACAATCACGCCTTTTGCTTCATATGCCTTCACGGCGTCCTGCGGCTCTAAACCGTCTATACCCATTGCCACAATCAAGTCGCGGTCGGAAAGCTCTAACCCATCGGCAAACACGGTAACGCCGGGAATATGGCGCAGTCCAGGGATATCTTCTGTCCCCTCCAGCAATCTGTGAAGAAGCGCCTGCTCTTTTAAGTGAATCCGGTTCATGCCTTCACGGAACTGCTCTTTTTTGTCTGCTTCTTTTTTAGAATAGCTTCCGATTTCGCAAACATAATTTATCATTTCCATGGTTGCGGCAAAGTTTCCGGGGGAGGGGGTGCCTAATTCAAACACGGTTTTGTCCTTCTTAATCAGCTTTCTGTGGGGAAGTTTTGCCAAGCGGTCGGAAACATAGGCAAAGCCACATCCACGCACGCCGAAGCATTTATAAGGCGCAAAGTTCATGCCGTCCACGCCGCTTGCGCTTACATCCATCTTGCCGTGGGGCGCGTGCTGAACACCGTCGCAAATTACATATAAATCCGGCTTTTTATTGCGCACCAGCTTCACGATTTTTTCGATATCCATGATAGCACCCGTCACATTGGATGCCGCCATGATGCTGACCAGACAGGTGTTTTCATCCACGAATTCTGCCACCGTTTCCGGCTCAATCTGCCCTGTTTTGGGGTTTGCAGGCACAACGCGGAGCTCTTTTCCCGTTTTGCGGCAGAAATAGTCCACCGCATCAAAAGCAGAGGGATGCTCCAGGCAGGATACCACCGCATTGGTGCCGGGGATGTTTTCCATCACCAGTTCCACCATGTGAAACATGGTTTGGGATGCGGTAAGCTCTGTAATGAGCGCGCCTTCTTTTGCGCCAAACACGATTTCCAGGATTTCTTTTGTTCCGCGGTTTACTACCTCTTTCAGCATCACGCCGCGGCGATGGGTCCGTTCGGGGCAATCGGGGAAATACTCATATTCCGCTTTTGCTTCCACGCATGTTTTCAGGCGCAGAGAGCCGCCTGCATTATCAAAAAACAGCCGTTTCCCCAAAGTGGGGTCGGCGTCTGGGTACCAGAACCGTTCTTTTATATTGTTTTCCAGTTCAAACGGGAACCACATTCCTTGCTTCATCTCTTCTTCCTCCTATTCATGCTATTATAGTATAACGCATTTATGTGAAAAAGTGGATATCCTTTTCGGCACATTTTATTGCAAAAACGGCATTTTTGCAGAGAAAAACGGATGCAAGCCAAAGCATACATCCGCTGTATACAAATTTCCGATTATTCTTTGATGACCTTTTCGCCGTCAAAAAGCAAAAATCCGTTGCCGCCGCCAAAGGTCCCTCCCTTTTTCATATAAGCCTTAAAGGCTCTTTGCAGAGAGGTTTTTTCCGGTAGGTCTTCCACATTTTCCGCATCCACGCCAAACACACGCCAGCAATCAACAAATTCTTCTTGCTCGTGCTTGGAATTCACAGTAAAATGACTGCGGAATTCCGAAATATTTTTCGAGCAGGCGAATACCTCATCGTACTCCGGATACAAAAGCCAGGAGCCGCATCGAATGGGAAGCACATTCCCGATGCGATACTCAGGATACCAATCATAAATCCTGCGGTAAGAATCCAGAAGCGCTTCGCGTGTTAAAGGGCCGGAGGAAGGAATGTGGCAATCCAAAACCATATCGCCCTCCTTAATTTCCGTTCCGGAAACGGTGAAAGGCGCGTTGTTATAAGCAATTGTGCGAATCTGAAGTCTTCCGAAGGACATTAAATCTCCGCGGAAGAACAGGTCATACCAGCCCACAACAAAGATGCCGAACACATGCTTTATTTCCATGCATTCGTCCAGCTTATATTTTAAATCCTGCATGGTTTCCGTAAACTTTTCTTCCGGAATCCCTTTCGACCGATATTTTTCTTCCAGATAACCGGTGCAAAGCAGCAGGAACAATAAATCCAATGTGTATATATGAACGCCGAGACGGGAAAGCTTATGCACATCCTCCAGCACCTCATACATCAGGCGTTTTTCATCCATATATTCTTTTGCCAAAGGCTCCAAATCCTTGCCGAGCAGATCGATATACCCGCGGCAAATGCGGCATTCTTCTTCTGTAAATCCGATTTTTTCGGGAAAATTCTTTGCTAACATGCATCCCACGCTCCTTTTCGGTTTTCGCATACATTGTAGCACAACAAGGTCATAAATGCAACACAAAAAAAGAATTATTTGAAAAATTTCTGCAGGTATGGTAAAATGAAGAAAAACAAGGAAAAGAGGAAAAGCTATGGATTTTGAAACTGTAATCACCGAGCGCTATTCGGTGAGAAAATTTGAAGATCGACATCTGGCAAAGGAAGATATTGAAGCCATTCTGCGCGCCGCACATCTTGCGCCCACAGGGTGCAACTATCAGCCCCAGCGGATATTGGTGTTAAATACGGATGAAGCTGTTTTAAAGCTTAAGGACTGCACAAAGTGTCATTTTGATGCGCCCTGCGCTATGCTGATTTGCTATAACAAAGAAGAGACCTGGACACGCCCCTATGACGGCGCACAGTCTGCCCCCGTGGATGCGACAATCGTAACAACTCATATGATGCTGGCGGCGCAAAACATCGGCGTCGGCACCTGCTGGGTGATGCATTTTAACCCTGCCGCCATGCGAAACGCCTATCATATTCCGCCCGAAATCGAGCCTTTAGCCCTTCTTGTGATGGGATACCCCCATAAAGACGCCGCGCCTATCCCTATGCACAGCACCTACCGCCCGATGGATGAGGTTGTGTTTTACGATAGCTTTTAAAAAGAATAAAATCAAAAATCTTTGCATGTATTCATTCTTCACTTTTATCTGAATTTTTGATACAACTTCCAAAAAAAGACCGTTAATTGCCATTTTGACATGACAATTAACGGTCTTTAAATCTTGTCACAATATTCCAAAATTAAAGTTCCCGCAAAAATTTGTTTTTCATCGCAATAGATATCAAAAAATAAAAGACATAACAAAGCATTCAACCACATGCCACAATTACGCAAAAGATATGGATATTCCTTCCGAAATTCCTTTGTTGTGTAGAATCTAAGAACGATATATAGACAAAGCATTTTCAGAAGTCTTTTCCCTTTCACACAAAGCTGTTCGTTATTCTCTAATGCATATCTATAATAGTATACTTTATTATTATATGTCTGTCGAGCTTTTCGGGGAGCCGAAAGACATTCTCCTTCATCGATGTAGTACACACGGACAATTTCATTTGTATACCATGTGCGATATTGTTTGTTCAATGGTCCCCATAAATAGCCTTCCGTAACAAAGTTGACGAACTTCGGCGTCGGATAACGTCTTCCTACCAACGTTTCCCCCTTCATTAACCCCAACTTCTCTCCACTTGTATTTCTGGCTACCGCTTTCGCTTTTTCCACAGGCAACGTATTTATATTTTCCGGATAAAGGTCCCCGACAAGTTTTCTTTCAATCTGATCCATGCATCGTCCATGAACGCACCAATACTCCTGTTTTTGTTCATCCGGTATTTGCTCATATGTAGAAACAAGAAAAGATATTGCATGAGGCAAAAGCTCATCATCCGAATCTAATTGCACAATAAAATCACCTGTCACATTATCCCACGCAACATTTGTTGCTGTATGTTTCCCACCATTCTTTTTTTTGAGATAGATAACGGGAAAATCTACCTCTTTGATGTAATTCTCCACCAGTTCATCTAACTGATCCGTTGAGCCATCATCTACAATGATGTGCTCTAAATTTTGATAAGTCTGCGATTTCATAGATTCAAAAACCCGATGCATCGTGTGTGCACGATTATAAACACACGTAAAAACACTGACTTTATATTTTTCCAAAAGAACCACCTCTTTACATGACTAGCAAATACTAATATATTCATTATAGCATGTAATAAAACCCTTGGCAAGTGCTTTTCAATGAAAACAAATCATGACTCTCTGAATTTCATAACATTTCAAATAAAAAAGTGACCCTTGATTGCTTTTTCTTACTGCAATCAAGGGTCACCGTTGATTCTTAATATCTAGCATATGGTTAACCTCTCTTTCTTAAATTCCTTTCGCTTTTTTCTACAACCTTTCGACACACAGTTTTTCTTTTTCTCTAGCGAGAACAGCTTGATGTTAACAGTTCGTATTCATTGCTGCAAAAGGGGGAAAAGCCTGACTTTTTTGATGAAGCATTTGAAAACCTGAACTTAAATTTCCTCTCTCCTTTTTTTCATCTATCTGAAACGTGACACCGTCGTGTTTAAAACTTTTTCTTCCAGCTTCTTCTCTTCTTTTTTCTTCCGGTTCAGATTTTTCATTTTCATTTTAAAAAGTCTTTGTGACTATTTCATTGGACCGTACCTCTCTTTCTTTAATCTCGACCGTTACTCTCTTCTCTTGGTTCACTTATAGTGTAACACATATTCCCCACCTTTTCAATAGGCAATATGCGCAAACTTTTCACCTGTTTTTTGTTGAAAACGGAGAAAAAACTTTCTCGTTTTATGTTTTCCTTTACAAATGGGTATCTCTTATGATAGAATAAAATTATGGGCGTGTCGAACCGAGTACAACACGCCCATTGGTTTTGGTATAGAGTTTTGGGTTGGACTGCAATTCCTTCGGAAACACTACTCTCTGTTCACCTTCTGCTTTTTCAAAAGCTCGGCAAACTCCACCAGCAAACGGTTTTCATCGGAGGTTAAGCCCTGCGTCATCTGCGCCGTTTCCTCGCCGGAAAGCTCATATTCTCCCAGCAGAAGACGGTTGGGCGTTGTGTGAAGGGCGCGACTCAGTTCCAGCAGGCTCTCTAAGCTCATGGACACACTGCCCGTTTCGATGTGGGACATGTGCACCGTTGAAATATTGGCAAGCTCTGCCAGTTGTGCCTGAGTCAGCTTTTGCTCCTGTCTTAACTTTTTCACATTTGCGCCGATATTTTTTAAATCCATATTATCACTCTTTCTTATCGCATTCCTTTATATTCTATCCTTGATAAGACAAAATATAAATAATTTAAAAAGACACTATTGCTTTTTTAAGGATAGTATGGTAAAATAATGTGGTCAGAAGACATAAAAATTTCATTTGTAAAACGAAAGGAGAAACAAAATGAAAAAACAAAAAAGATGGATTGCGTGTTTGCTCGCCCTTTGCATGGCATGCTTTGCCCTGCCTGCTTTCGCCGAAAGCGCAAGCGGCGCCGAGGCGCTGAAAGGCTACGGCATCATGCAGGGAGACACAGACGGAAATTTAAGACTGGATGACGAAATCACAAGAGCGGAAGCCACCGCTTTGATTTACAGACTTCACAAGGAAAAAGACGAAGATGTTGCCACCATCGGCGTTTCCTTCCCCGATATGACCGGTCACTGGGCAGCTGCAGAGGTTGCTTGTGCCAAAGCGGAAGGCTTGGTTGACGGCACAACGGAAACCACCTTTGAGCCGGATAAAACCGTTACTCTGCAGGAGTTTTTAAAAATGACCGTTACCCTTTTGGGCTACAATGCGCAGGCGGAACGCCAGGGATATCCGGTTGGCTATATGATTGTTTCCACACAATTGGGGCTGACAAAAGGAATTACCTCCGCCGCTGATGCAAATGTGACCCGCGGTATGGCGGCAGACATTCTGGCAAACGCGTTGGATGTTCCCTTGATGAAAACCATGGACGATGAAGACAAAACCGCTTATATTTTAATGAACGGAAAAGACGGAACGCCGCTGCAAACCATTCGTATTGCATTGGAAGCTGAATAAAAGAAAGGAACCGCACAGTTTTGTGCGGTTCTGTTTTATTTAAAATATCGTTTTCTTCACGATTTCGCCCATAAGCTGCATGCGAAAATCTGTTTTTTCCAAATATTCCTGATACGCCGATGCGATAAACGGATTGTCGCTTCCCTCTTTTATCCTTGCTTTTGCGATTTCTTTTCGTTCTGCGACAGATAGCTTCCGGATAAAGATTTCTTCCCACAGAGCACAGAATTCCACGAAATTCACCGTGTGCAGAGCCTGCTCTGCTTCGTATCGCTCCTTGTTCCAATCTTCCCACACGAAGGGCGTGTCAAAATCGGGACTTTCTATATACCCCAAATCCGCAAGAAAGGTCTGCGCCATGATATGGTGACCCTCTTCCGTGGGATGCACGCGGTCCTCCCGCATGATGTCTCGTTTTCCCAGCATGGGTTGCATGGTTCGTTTAAAGTCCACCAGTGCGCAATCATATTTTTCAGCCAGTTTCCGAACAAAGGCGGCAGATTCATCCATGCCGCACTGGCAATGCAGATTTTTTTCCTCCACGTCACTTACTTCATCATAAGGAACCGCGATGCACAAAATAACCTTCGCACCGAAAGCGGTTATTTCCTGCACTAGCTTTTCATAATTTTGCTTATGCCGCTCCATGGCTTCCCGTTTTTGCTTCTGCATTTCGGGATCGTCACGAAACTCCTCTGCATAATGCCCTCTCCATATATCATTGATGCCGTACATCATTACCACATAGTCCGGATTATGTATGAGGCAGCGACTATGTAAATACTTCGTTGCCTGCTCCGCCGTTGCGCCGGAAACGCCGCAGTTATAGCATTTTATTGGAACGATTTTGCGCAAGGTCTGGTAAATTTCCGCCATCCACATGCCGTTTGCCGTGATGCTGTCGCCCAAAAAACAGATAATATCCTTTTTCTGAAACATCGAAATGCCCCCTTTTACGATTTAGTATAGCGAAAAACGGCCGCTTTGTCAATCGTTTTTTGCCCATACGAAAAGGCGTATACCCATGGTATACGCCTTCTGCTTTGGCACGCTTTATGAATTCAATGTAATATTATTACTTATGACATGTTCAATCAGATCTATAAACTCACCTACATTAAATCCCATCGTTGTATAGGTTCCTCTACCATCCGGAACCACTTCGCAAAAATACAGATGTTCTTTGTCTAAAACATCGGTTTCCGCCGTGAAATACCGTATCTTATTTTCCGGTGCTACTGCTACACCAATGTATTTGCAGGCAAGGATGTTTCCGGTATCACGGAATGTGATAACCAGAACCGGAACGCTTCCTATTCTGGTGAAGTTGATTTTCTCAAACACATCTTCATCCGTCATATTTACCTGCTTTGCAATGGCGCCATAGCCCTCTAGCAGCTTTGTCTCGTCCATTCCCTCATCCATATTGTAAACAGATTCTGAATCAAGCTGGATTTTCATAATGAACGCAGCTACATTCATATTCCAGACATTGCGGGGAACCTCCAGCATTTCCGGCATCTGATTCCGGATACCTTTTACAGCGTTGTCGTTATTTTCAAACAGATTCTTCGGAAAAGCGCTCTGCTCAAAATTATAACGGATGAGATTGCCCTCTTCGCACACCGTTGTGAGATATTCCATATCCTTTGGTGCCAATTCATCAAAAGAATATCCATTGTTTCCTTTTCCGTCCGGATTTTTAGATTCAATAATTTCTTCCTGCTGAGAATCCTTGCTTCCCTCTGTTTGCTGAGGCGCTTTGGGTTCTTCCGTTTTCTCCTGCATAGAAATATCAATCCGTCTTGTTTCGCCGTTCCATAAAACCTCTGCGCCGAAGCTTTCGGAAATGGCACGAACGGGCACTAATGTACGGTCGGAAATCAGTCGCGCCGGAGCATCCAGCACCACCGCTTCGTCGTTTTTATACAGCTTGTCCTCATCAATGGTGATACGGATTACCGTATCTTCTTTTTCTGCAACTGCGGTACGCGTTGTGCTTTCCCAGGAAACCGTAGCTCCCAGCGCTTCAAAAATAGCACGCAGTGGCACCAGCGTTCTGTCATTTTCAATCACAGGCTCCACATCAAACACAACCTGCTCACTATCCACAAACACCGTAATCGGGTTCTGCGCAAATACCGACGGAAGCACCGACAGCATCAGGCACAACGCCAACATAACAGAAATCACTTTTTTCATATTTTCTACCTCCTTATATATTCTGTAGTTTTATTTTATCACAACGCCATAGCTTTGTCCATAGCCGGATGTTGTTTTTCTTACCTTCATTATTTTATGCAAAAAGGCGCATACCGCACGGTATGCGCCTTATGTTTTTTTATTGCAATTAAATAAGTGCCGAGCTGTCTGCATCTAAATACAAAACGGCGTTATCATGGCGGCGCAGAACCGTCGCCGGGCATTCTTCGCTGATTTCGTTCTGCAGCGTCGCCTTTACAGCAACCGCTTTGGTTTTAGCCGGCACAATACAAAACATGTAAGGTGCACGCGTTAATGTGGGGCAGGTTAAGGTCATAGCCTGCTTGGGCACATTGTCGATAGACGGGAAGCATCCGTCATTGACCTGCTGCTGACGGCAAACCTCGTCTAGCTCTACCACCTTTACGATTTCGGGGTCGTTAAAATCTGCAACCCAGGGGTCGTTAAAGGCAATGTGGCCGTTTTCCCCGATACCGCAAACCACGATATCCGTGGGGTTTTCGGAAAGAAGCTTTCCGTAGCGGGCACATTCTTTTTCCGCATCCTGCGCGGTGCAATCAATCAGGTTCACGCTTTTAAATGCCACTTTTCCGAAAATATGGTCATTTAAGAAGTTGGCAAAGCCTGCGGCTTTAAACTCTTCTGCAAGTCCGATATATTCGTCCATATGATAGGCGTTTACGCGGTTCCATTCGATATCGTCATAGGCAATCAAGGACGCCAGCACATCATTCTGGGAAGGAGCCGCCGCAAAAATCATATTGATTTCCTGCTTTTCAGACAAAAGCTTTACCATGCAATCATGAATATCCTTTGCCGCAACCTCGCCCATTTCGGTGCGGTTTGGCATTTGTTTTACGGTCAGTTTATCTGTTTTCCATTCACTCATTTGATTAACTCCCTCAATTTTTCGATAGCCGTCAGGAATGCAACTTCCTTGCTTTCGAATTTATACGGATTTTCAAAGCCTTTTCCCACCAGCTTGTTTAAGCCGTCAAAGGTTTCAAGGTGGGGCTCCAGTGTGATAAACACATCTTTTTCCGCCGTCTTGATATGTTCCTTCAGGATTTCCTCAATATGCGCTTCTCCGCATCCGGGAGGCACGATTGCGCCCTTTGCCATAGAATCCTTGATGTGGAAGTATTCGATGTAAGGCTTGAGCATATGGTAAGCCTCCGGATAAGGCGGATGCTGATCGAGAACAAAGTTTCCCATATCGAGCACGCATTTTAATCTGCCTTCAAAGGTTTTGAGTAGATCCAGGCAGTTTTCAGGGGATTCGCCGTAAATTCTTGCTTCGTTTTCGTGGCACAGAGTGATGCCGGCGCTTTCTGCAATATCCAGTATTCTGCCAACGCCCTCTAAAACCTCGTTTCTGCACTCTTTGTCTGTTTTTCCGTCATGGAGATAGAAGCTGAATACACGAACCAGCTTTGTGTCTAAAATGTTCGCCGTTTCGCACACGCGCTTTGTTTGCTCCATATGGGCATCCATATCGTCCGACAGCTTGATTTTGCCCAAAGGCGAACCGATAGAGGAAATCTTAATGCCGTTTGCATCTAATTTTTCTTTGATTTCTTTGGCTCCTGTGCTATCGAAATCTGCAATGTTGGTGCCGCCGATAAAACGGGGCTCTAAATAGTCGATCCCCTGCTCCTTCAGCATAGAAAGCTGAGCATCAAAATCTCTGTTATACTCATCCGCAAAAGCGGACATCATCAATTTTGCCATTATATTTCACCTGCTCTGTTTATTTTTTCTTCTTTGCCGCTTTCCATAGAGCGATGCATTGCATTCAGCACGAACACGGGAGCGATAAACTCTTCATAAGACTGCTCCTGCTCGCCGCCGCGCAACAAGTTATAATACGCCATAAATTCTTTGGCGAAACAATCTCTTAAATCAAACATGCTACCCACAAATTCTTTTTCGCAGCTGATGCCTGCATAGTAGTTATAACAGCCAACCGCATATTCTGCCGTTACATCAAAATCCGCATAGCGAACCACGCAGGTGTATCGTTTTTCACGGCTGAACATCTGAACGGAGTCGGGGAAGTATCCGAACACCTCGCCCATCATCTGCACTAAATGCTGTGAATAGAAGAAAAAGCCGCCGTACGGGTTGTTCATATCCAGCGCCGCACGCATGTGGCCACCTAAAACTTTTCCGTAGGTTTCTTCTTTCACCGCCTGCTTCAGCTCCTGAATATAGTTTGCAAACCCCAAGCAGGAGCCACCGGACACGCGAACACCGTTTGCCTTCAGCTCTTTCATAAAGGTAACAGCTTCTTCTTCGTCCACGGTGACAGGTTTATCGATAAACATGGGGATGCCGCTTTCGATATAGGGCTTTGCATATTTATAATGGTTTGCACCATGACGGGCGGTGATAATCACGCCATCAACTTTGCCCACCAGTTCATCAGGTGTTTGCATCACGGGAACGCCGAACTGTTCGTTCAGCTTCTGAGCAGCTTCGATTTCGTCGCTGTATACGCCCACAAACTCCATATCTTCTACCAGCTTTTCTTCCAATACCAGCTTCAAAAAAATATTTGCATGGGAATTTTCGCATCCTAATATAGCTACTTTATACATATTCTTCCTCCTTAAAACTTTTTCGGCAACGGATTCTGTGCGTGAACCGTTTCGATAACCTGAATGATTTTTGCCGCATTTTCCGTTTTTAAGATGGGTTCTTTGCCGTCCACCAAGTTTTCATACACCATCTGATAGAAACGGTCTACCGCTGTGGTAAAGGGACTGCCGCCAAACTCTGCTTCCTCCTCATGGAATATCAGTTTTTCCGAGCAGTAGCTGGGCGTATCATCTTCTTTTCTTAAGGTTTCCCGAATCAAAGGCTGCTCGGGATTTTCACCGTCTACAATATATTTCATTTTATAAGAGGTTGTTTTAGACTGATAGGTACCTCTTGTGCCCTGCAGTTTTAAATTATAGTCAGAATATGCATCAATGCTGGAAATTTCTATATCCACCACCGGTTTTCCCGGTGCTGTCAGGATGATTTTTGCATAGTCTTCCGCGTCACCGGAGGTAAGCGCTAAATCAAGCTTGGAATATTCCACATGGAAATCGTCGGAAAAGTCTAAAAAGCCCAGACCGATACCGATGGGATGGGGACCTGTGTTATACACACTTCCGCCCAGACGCTCCTGCAGAGTCTGCCAGTCCCAACGGCGTGCAAAGCCGTTATAACGGATGCTGACCTGTTTGATATCGCCGATTTTGCCGTTTTCCATCAGCGCCTTTGCCTGCTCGTAGTAAGGCGTGAGGAAGGACTGCTGGAACACATAGAGCTTCACGCCTTTTTCCTCTGCCAGATTCATCAGATCACTGCATTCATAGTAGTTTCTGGCAAAGGGCTTTTCCACAACCACGTTGAAGCCTTTTTCCAGAAATTCTCTGGTGATGGAATAGTGGGTGTCGGAGTAGGATGCGTTTACCACAAGGTCAATATCCTTGCGGTCAAAAATTTCCCGATAATCCTCCACCACTTCACAGCCCGGATACTCCCGAAGCGCCATTTCGCGTCGTGCGGCATCATATTCTGCCACTATCGCCACATCAAACCAGATATTAGATTCTCTTTTGTAAAACAATCCATGAATATCTCTGCCGCTTCTGCCCTGACCGATAACGGCAAGTCTCAATTTTTTCATAGTCCGTTCCTCCAATGCGTTAAGTTTATTGTATGATACTTTTTTTGTTTCGTAAATACATAAAATAGCCTTTTCCTGGCAAAAAATAAGCTTTTCATATCATTAGTATACTGCTTTTTTTGTTCTTTGTAAATTGCAAAAATTGCTTTTTCATATTGCAAAAAGTGTATTCTTATATTATAATGAAAAATGAGGTGAGAAAGATGGAACAGAATTTTTTTAATCATTATGCTGATGAACAAATTTTATTCCGCCACAGTCTGGTGGTAAATCCGCCGAAAGATGTCTATAAGCCCCATTCCCACAATATCTGTGAGCTTTTACTGTTTAAAAGAGGCGATGTGAAGTACATCACCCGCGGTCGTCAGTATCAGTTGAAGGAAGACGATTTAGTTTTTTCCCGTCCTTTGGAGATTCATGACATTCAGCCTACCCCCGGTGTACCCTATGAGCGGTACAACATTTTGTTCGATGAAAAAACCCTTCCTTTCGATATCTGGAGCAAATTCCCGGAAAACTTAGATATCATCAGCTTTCGCAATGTGCATTCGGTGCTTTCTCTGTTTGAAAAAATGGATTATTACAGAAAGCGGTTGGACGGAGCGGAACTGAAGCTGGTTTTAACCGCTCTGGTGCAGGAAATTTTTGTGAACATTATGATGGAAATGAAATCGGCAAAAACAGAAAACGATTATGTGCAGACCAACGATATTATCTGTCGTGCTATTTCTTATATCGAAGAAAACCTCACCACCCTTTCCGGCATAGAGGAGGTTGCCGCCGCGCTTTTCATCACCAAAAGCCATCTGCATCATCTCTTCATCCGACATATGGGTATTACGCCGAAAAAATATATTCTCACCAAACGATTGGCGCTGGCACATCGGGAAATATCGGCAGGCGGCAAGCCCACAGAGGTGTACCGTTTCTGCGGTTTTACCGATTATTCTGCCTTTTACCGTGCGTATCGCAGTCATTTTGGAAAAAGTCCGTCTGATAAGAGCGGTAACACAACCATTATATCGGACGGCTTCACCTATCCTGTCATGAAAGGAAGCATGGATTCATGAGCATCTATGTTCCCAATTATTATAAAGCGTTTCGTTGTATTGCCGACCGTTGCCGTCACTCCTGCTGCATCGGGTGGGAGATTGATATTGATAAAGAAACCTTGTCGGTATACAAAAATGTTTCCGGGGCGTTCGGTAAGCGCCTGAACGATAACATTTCACAAGAAGATACGCCCCATTTTATCTTGGGTGAGCAGGAGCGGTGTCCTTTTTTAAACGAGCGGAATTTGTGCGATATCTATACAGAATTAGGAGAAGAGCACCTCTGTCAGATTTGCTCGGACCATCCCAGATTCCGGAACTTTTTTGAAAACCGAACGGAAATCGGATTGGGGATGTGTTGCGAGGCGGCGGCAGAGCTGATTTTAACCTTTCCCGAAAAGATGAAGCTTGTGCATACCGAAACCGATGAAAAAACGCCCTTTTTCCCCGAGCGGGAGCAGGCTTTTGCCATTCTGCAGAACCGAAGCCAACCCATCAAAGAAAGAATCCGAATATTAAAGGAAACCTTCGGCATCACCCTTCCCGAAAAAACCTTTTCGGAGTGGAAAGAGGTTTTCCTCTCCATGGAAATTTTAAACAGTCGCTGGGAAGCCCTTTTAAAAAATGCCACAGGTGTATCGCCTGCGTTTCAGGAAGACAAATGGCAGATTGCCAAAGAGCAGCTTCTCGTTTATTTCGTATTCCGGCACATGATGCCGGATGGCGACGCCTCGTCTGCACTCGCCCTGTGCCTTGTAAGCTACGAAATGATTCTGCGCCTCTGCAAAACGGAAGCGGATTTGTTCGATGTGGCAAGAATGTATTCGGCAGAGATGGAATATTGCGAGGAAAACACAGAGGATTTGCTGTTTGAGATTGAGATTGGATGAAGATAAAAATTATTTAGGGAAAAAGCAGGGATGTTATTTCGATAAATACAAAAGAACCGCACAGCAGTGCGGTTCTTTTTAATGATTGGCGGAGAGGGAGGGATTCGAACCCTCGAACGGGTATTAGCCGTTACACGATTTCCAATCGTGCGCCTTAGGCCAGCTCAGCCACCTCTCCATATGAAGTTCAACAAGAGATATTATAGCAGAGTTTTCACCAAATGTCAAGCAAAAATTTCATTTTTTTTCGATTTTTATTACCTACCAAAAAAGTAGCTAAATAACAGGTAAAAATAGACAAAAAATTTGGTAATTATATTTCCGAAATGTTGTGGTTCGCTTATTGACAAAACACAACCTGTATGGTATGATAGTGTCATGAAGAAAAAAAGATCTGTGTGACTGACGGTTCAGTGGAGAATACCACGGGGAGCACAGACCTGGCAAATACGCCGACCGTCTGGGCAGATTCACAGATTTCGTGGGTCTGTTTTTTGTTTGCCCTATCGTATACTAAGGAGGAATTTGTTATGACAAGTGCATGGAACAATTTCAAACCCGGTGTATGGCAGGATACCATAGATGTGCGTAACTTCATCCAGAGTAACTACAAGCCCTATGAAGGAGACGCAAGCTTTTTAGCAGGTCCTACTGCCCGCACCACGGCATTGATGGAAAAATTTGAGTCGCTTTTAAAACAGGAACGCGAAAATGGCGGCGTTTTAGATATCGACACAGAAACCGTAACATCGTTAGACACCTTTGCAGCCGGCTATTTAGACAAGGAAAATGAGCTGATTGTTGGCGTGCAGACCGATGCGCCCTTAAAGCGCGCGGTGAACCCCTTCGGCGGCATCCGTATGTCCCGTCAGGCTTGCGAAAGCTATGGATACAAGCTGTCTGACAAGATTGAAAACGAGTTTCATTACCGTACCACCCACAACGACGGTGTATTTCGTGCGTATACCCCCGAAATGCGTGCCGTTCGTAAGATGGGTTTAATCACCGGTCTGCCAGATGCATACGGCAGAGGCAGAATCATCGGTGACTACCGCAGAGTGGCACTTTACGGTGTGGATCATTTGATTGCCGAAAAGGAAAAAGACAACGAAGCTTTAGGCAAAAAGCATATGACGGAAGAGACCATCAAACTACGCGAGGAAATGTATCGCCAGATTTCCTTCCTGAATAAATTAAAGAAAATGGCTGAAATCTACGGCTACGATATCAGCAAGCCCGCTACCAACGCAAGAGAAGCCGTTCAGTGGCTGTATTTTGCATACCTGGGCGCTATCAAGGAGCAGAACGGTGCGGCAATGTCTTTGGGCAGAACTGCAACCTTCCTCGATATCTACATGGAACGCGACATTGCAAACGGCACCTTAACAGAAGAAGGTGCGCAGGAGCTGATGGACGATTTTGTAATGAAGCTTCGTATGGCGCGTCATCTGCGTACCCCCGAATATAACGACTTATTCGGCGGCGACCCCATGTGGATTACGGAAGCTCTGGGCGGTCAGGGAACCGACGGAAGAACGCTGGTTACCAAAAACACCTTCCGTATGCTGAACACACTTTACAATTTAGGCCCTGCGCCTGAACCCAACCTCACGGTGCTTTGGTCCCAGAACCAGCCCAGAGGGTTTGCGGAATTCTGCGCAGAGGTTTCCGTTAAAACCAACTCCATCCAGTATGAAAACGATGATGTAATGCGTCCCATCTATGGCGATGACTACGCGATCGCTTGCTGTGTTTCCGCTATGAAGGTGGGCAAGCAGATGCAGTTCTTCGGTGCAAGATGCAATCTGCCCAAGCTGCTTCTGTTAGCGTTAAACGGCGGTTACGACCCCGTAAACGACATTCACGTTGGTCCTCAGCTGGAGCCCGTACAGGATGAGTATTTAGATTTTGATGCGGTTATGGACCGTTTTGAAGACTACCGTGCATGGCTGTGCAAGCTGTATGTAAACACCATGAATATCATCCACAGCATGCACGATAAATACGCATACGAAAAACTGCAGATGGCTCTGCACGATACCGAAGTGGAACGCTTTATGGCATTTGGTGTTGCCGGTCTTTCCGTTATCACCGATTCTTTAAGTGCTATTAAGTTTGCAAAGGTTCGCCCCATCCGCAACGAAGCCGGCTATATTGTTGACTTTGAAACAGAAGGCGAATTCCCCAAATTCGGTAACGATGACGACAGAGTTGACCTGATTGCAAAGCATATGGTGGAAGAAGTGATTGGCGAGCTGAGAAAAACGCCGACCTACCGCAAGGCTATCCACACCTTATCTGTTCTTACCATCACATCTAACGTGGTATACGGTAAGAAAACGGCGGCAACGCCCGACGGCAGAAAAGCCGGCGAACCCTTCGCCCCCGGTGCAAACCCTATGCACAACAGAGAAGCAAACGGTGCTCTGGCATCCTTAAACTCTGTGGCGAAGCTTCCTTACCTTGCTTGCCGCGACGGTATTTCCAACACCTTCTCTATCGTTCCTGCATCTTTGGGTAAAACCGGCAAGGAGCAGGCAAGAAACCTGGTGACCATCTTAGACGGTTATTTTGCAAAAGATGCACACCACATCAACGTGAACGTGATGACCAAGGAACAGCTGATGGAAGCATATGAAAATCCGGATGCATACCCCAACCTCACCATTCGTGTTTCGGGCTATGCCGTGAACTTCCACAAGCTCTCCCGCGAGCAGCAGAAGGAAGTTATCAGCCGTACCTTCCACGTGGACCTGTAAGCCATGAAGGGAAAGATTCACAGTTTTCAATCCCTCGGCACCGTGGACGGTCCCGGTGTGCGGTATATCGTGTTTTTGCACGGATGCAATCTTCATTGCGGATACTGTCACAATCCGGACGTGTGTCATGGGGAATACAAAGAATATACGGCAGAAGAAGTATTCCGGCAGGTGAAACGCTATAGAACCTATTTCGGCAAAGACGGCGGTATCACCGTTTCCGGCGGCGAACCTCTGCTGCAGGCAGAATTCGTCCGTGAGCTGTTCACTCTTTGCAAAAAAGAAGGCATCCACACGGCGCTGGACACCTCGGGAAGCCTTTGGAATAAAGATATTGAAAAGCTGGTCGATGTTTGCGACCTGGTGCTGTTAGACCTTAAAATGACGGATGAGGAAAGCTATCAGGCTCACGTTGGATGCAGTATCCAGGCACCGCTTCGGTTTTTAGATGAGCTGGAAGCGCGTAGCATCCCCTGCTGGATCCGGCACGTGGTGGTGGCAGGCTTAAATGATACGGAAGAAAATATCGGAAAGCTTAAGACCCTCACAAAAAACAAAGCCTGCATCCAAAAAACAGAGCTTCTGCCCTTTCGAAAGCTCTGTATCCCCAAATACAAAAATATGGGACTTCCCTTTCCCTTTGAAATGTATGAGGAAACAAGCGAAGAGACCATAAACAGATTGTATCGGGTGTTATAACAACTAAAAGCGATAGACGCATTTTGCATCTATCGCTTTTCTATTTATCATTCTATATTTTTACTCTTCAATCAGAACCGCTTTTCCGTTGCCGTTCCAGGTTACATCTGCGCCAAAGGCTTCTGCTATTACGCGAACGGGAATCATGGTGCGGTCGTTCACAATCTGCGCCGGAACATCCACGGGAATCTTCTGGCCGTTTTTGGTGATGCTGTCTGCACCGATACGGATAGAAACCGTCACACCGTCACGGGTGGAGGTTGCGGTGGAGTTTGCGCCATCCCATGTTACATCTGCTCCCATTGCTTCAAAGATGGAGCGCAGGGGAACCAAGGTTCTGTCGTTAATCAGCTCCGGATTCTGGTCATAGGTGTGGAAAGAAATTCTGGTGCCGTTGTAGTACACGGTAATCAGACTGTTCACGGACTTATCCGTCAGATATGACAGTTCTCTCTTTTTGCAATACTCTGCCGTGTAGGAGCCCTGCGTGCAGTAGATAATGCAGTTGTCGCTTTTATACACCAAATCCGTGTTTGTTTCTTTTACCGTGTCCGGCATATAAATAGCCTTTAAGTTTGCGCAATTCGGGAATGCGCCAAACACCTTTTCGGTACCGTAAGGAATCACAACCTCTTTCAGCGCGGTACAATTTGAAAATGCGTTTGTCTGCAGAACCTTTAAAGAGTGCGGCAGAATCACGGATTTTAATGCCGAGCAACCGGAAAAAGCGGCAACGCCGATTTCTGTTACGCTACCGGGAATGTCAATCTCTTCTAAAGCTTTACAGTCATAGAATATTTTCTCCGGAATTTTGGTCAGACCGGGATTCAATTTAACCGATTTTAAATTTTTGCATTCTTTGAACATATGCGAGCCCAGAGGTGCCGTGATATGGCTCAGGTCGATGGTCTCCAAACCGCTTTCCTGGAATATACCGAAATGGAAACCGCCGTCTCCGATTTTTTCAAGGCTTGCCGGCAGAGTGATGGTTTTTAAAGACACACATTCTTCAAACAAGCCGGGACCCACTTCTTTTAAGTTTTCGGAAAGCTTCACGCTTTTCAGCATGGGGCAGTTATTAAACGCCTGGTCGCCGATGATTTCTACACCGTTGCCCATCGTAACCGTTTCTAAAACCTTTAAGCCGGAGCAGGCTGTGTCTGCAATTTCTTTCACGGTGTCGGGAATCACGATAGAGGTAACGGGATCTTTATAGGAAAACACCTTTTCTATCTTCACGACCGGTGCTCCGAAAATAGAATCCGGAATCACCACATCGCCGCCTGCACCGATATAATCGGTTAAAACAACCTGATCATCCAACAGTTTAAATTCCCAATCTCCCTCTGTTAATGCCGATGCGGAAACCGAAAGCGCCAGCAACGCAACGAGAAGGAATAGTCCGGTTAATAATTTCTTTTTCATAATTTTCCTCCTGATATGTTTTTTGCATGTTTATTTTACCATAATGTGCGCGTCTTGTCAACGCAAATTCCGGTTCGAATTCCGCGGAGAAAATAAGATTCTGCTCGTTTATCATTGACTTTTCCGCTTCAAAGTGATATGATTAAATTTAGTGGTTTATTCCACATATCACAACGAAAAAAGGTGTATTTATGAAAAAAATCATTGCAGTATTGTGTGCGGTATCCTGCATTTTAACAGCTTCGGTCTGCGCGTTTGCAGAACCTGCGGATGTGCCTTCCGACACGGTTTCTGTTTCCGACCTTCCGAAAATCGAAAAGCCTTTGGTGGTTCCCGGAACTACGCCTCCGCCGGAGGGTGAGCTTTCGCTTATGGCGGATATATCGGAGGAAGCCGTAGACATTTCCACGCAGATTTATAAAAATATCATAAACTGCCCTCCCACCCTGTTTCTGCAGACGGATGACGGCATCAAAAATCTGTCCGATTGGAAAGCCATGTCAGACGATGAGTTGACCTACGTGGAAAACTTGTCCGATTCCATTCTGGATGAATGTGACACCGCAGACGAAAAAATCCGCGCCGTGGCAGAATATGTGGCAAAGAATGTTTACTACGATTATGATTATGCTAACAAAGGCGACAGGGAATATGCTGACTTAAACCTCACTCCTTATGAGGTGCTGACCAATAAGTACACCGTCTGTGCCGGCTATGCGGCGGCATCCTCTGCTCTGCTTCTGGCGGCAGACATCCCTTGCGTGTATGTTCATTCTCCTGACCATGCGTGGAATATGGCGTATGACGGCAAGCGCTGGGTTCTGTTTGACACCACATGGATGTCCGGCAACAAATACGAAAATGGCAAAAAGCAAAAGGGCAAAATGAACACCGACTGGTTTGACTTCACATTAGAGGCGGCAAACCGCGAGGAAAACCATCTGCTCATCGACGCAGACTATTCGTTATATAACGGCACACTTTCCCGTTTTCCCGTATACACCTCGCAGGAAAGCTTCACTGTTCCCGAAACCGTAAAGCATTTCGGGGATTATGTTTTCTTTGAGTGTGGGGATTCGCTTACCTTAACCATTCCCGGCAAGCCCGAAACCGTTGGCTATGCGGCATTTTATTTCTGTGATGCTTTAAGCGGCACCGTGAATCTGGAAAGCACAAAAACCATCGACGGTTTTGCCTTTTGCGGATGCTTTGGTTTAGACAACATTGTTTCCTTCCAAAGCGCTGAAACCATCGGGGAAAATGCTTTTTACGGCTGTGAAAATATGGAAGGGAAAGCGCAGTTCTATCAGCTGAAAACCGTGGGCGATTATGCGTTTTACGGTTGCAAAGCTTTAGGCGGCGAATGGCACCTTAAGAATCTGGTTTCCGTGGGAAAATCTGCCTTTTATCAGTGCACAAACATCGGTGGTGTTCTGCACACCGTGCATTTAGAGTCTGCCGGAGAGTTTGCATTTTATGA
>JAFQLU010000015.1 GCA_017396465.1 Clostridia bacterium
CTCAAAAAGCCTTTTCGGGCTTTTTGAGAGGAGGAAAAGCAAGGAAGCCGGTGGAGTTTTTCTTCGTTTTGGAAAAACGGAACACGCGCCCCTTTGCTTTGACAATGTACGTCTTCGGGTAACCGAAAGCAAGACAGGTCTTGCTTTCGCTCGGTTTCTCCAATCTGCGCTGTTTTTCGTTCAGCCCAAAAAGGGTGTAGCAAAATGATTTCATTTTGCTACACCCTCTTTTTATGTGCTTTTTACAGTAAAGATTCCAAATACGCCTTGGATTCTAAAATATCCTTAATCTGCTGATCGCCGGAAATCTCACGCTCGATGGTTAAAGGACCGTCGTAGCCGATTTCTTTAAACTTTGCGATTAAGCTTGGGAAATTCACCTTACCCTGACCGATGGGAACCTCCACGCCGAGCTCGGAGCCGTTGGTGGGGTAGCATCCGTCCTTCATATGGGTGTTGCGGACGTATTTTCCGAACACATCCAGAGCATCCACGGGGTTTGCTTTTCCGTACAGAATCAGGTTTGCCGTATCTAAATTGATGCCCAGGTTTCCGGTTCCAACCGTTTCGATGGTGCGCAGGATGGTTACCGGTGTTTCCTGACCGGTTTCAAATAAGAGCCAGCGGTCCTTGGACTTAAAATATTCTGCCAGGTTCCGGATAGCCGCCACAACCTCTGCATATTCGGTGGTATTGGGATTTTCCGGAATGAAGCCCATATGGGTAATCACATCCGTTACGCCGATTTTCACGGCGAAATCACAACCGCGCATGAGCTCTTCCATTCTGTGATGGCGATACGCCGTGGGAACGATACCCAGCGTGCAGGGACCTTCCGTGAAATTCCATTTGGACGGGCCGGACCAGCCGCACCAGAGCGCTGTAATTTCAATACCAAACTCTTCCTTTGCCGCATTGATTTCTGCCGCTTTTTCGTCGGTTTTGTCATTATCGTCCCACACTTGCAGCTGACAGGTGGTGAACCCGTTGTCACGAAGTCTGCGGAACTCTTCACGCATATCGTGGTCGTGTATCAAAACAAAAACGCCTAATTTCATAGCGTCTATCTCCTTTATTAGTTACATTCAGCCACTAAGGGACCAGCCAGTTCTTTTAAGTAGAACAGCTTACCGGGCATTGTGGGCATATAAGTGGAAGGAATGTGGGTATCGGGACCGTAGTGCAGAGTTGTGAGGAAGCTCATGCCCTGCCAGCCCATGCCACGACCGAGCGCTCCGTCGCAACCGCCAATGATGTAGTCAGCCTGCATAAAGAGACCGGGGCCAATGGTGTTTGCACGGCAAGGTACCAATGTGGTACGGCTCTTGAAGCTTGTGATAGCATTCTGCTCGATGGTTAAGGGATGCAGTTTTGCACCGATGCGATAGGGCTCAGCCAGCCATGCAGCTTCGGAATCGAAGTCTACTGCAAAGTGGGGTTCCCAGAACGCAATGTGGCACATTCTGCCGATGCCGAATACCAGCACCAGTTCTGCGCCTTCAGCCTTCAGCTTTGCAATCTTTTCGGGATAAGTAGGCAGGTTTGCCTTTGTTGCAAAGTTTCTCTGGCTTTCGGGGATGGTCAGCTCACCTAAGGGATTGAAGAACGCCTGCTTCATGCTGTATTCAAAGGAAGCGGGGTTATCGGAAGGCAGTGTGTCGCCGTTAGCATCAGCCCATTCGTCCATGTTGAATGTGGTAACGTGGTCACAGCAGATGCCCCACTGTGTCAGGAAATAAACTGCCCAGCGGTACATACCCATAGGACCTACGGGCAGGATGATAGCAAGCTTTCTGCCTGCTTCTCTTGCAATTTTGATTCTGTTTGCGATTTCGTGACCCATGCAGGTGTCGAAATCGTAAATGTTGTCACATTCAATGGGATTAAAATCCTTGTGCCAGAAATCTTCTCTCGCTACACCTTTGTCGCAGCAAGCGTCAATTTTTGCCATATCCCAACCAACGGGATAAAAGTTTTCCAGTAAAGAACCTTCTACGGTGCTCATAAAATCCATGATAATATTCTCCTCTCAATTTTTGTTAGGGTAACAGTCTGTGGGGTACGATTTTGGGCCAAGCCAGGCACTGCGTAAAGCCTTCTGCATACTGCACGCCGCACTGCAGACCTCTGTATCTTGCGCAGGTTTTCACAAACTCTGCAAAGTCGATATGGTCATGCTCACGCATCCACTTCATCTGGCTGACGTGGCATTCTAGCATTTCCATTTTCAGGTCGATTTCGTTGGAAATGTCAACATACTCTGTGGGAATAAAGTTCACGCCGGCTAAGTTGTCCATATAATAGATGGGTGTAACTGCCGCTTTGCCGGGAACTGCTGTTTTATAATGGGGAACGCTTGCCATAAAGGTTGCGTCAAACACCAGCTGGCTTACTGCCACATGGTCGGGCATGTAGTCGTTGGGCGCATGGGTGATGATAAAATCGGGCTGGGTAGAGCGGATAACGTCAACAACCAAATCCTTGTGCTTAAAGTCAGCACCGTTTACCAAAAGGTCACCGATGTCGCAGGTCACAACCTTGATACCTGCCAGAGCGCCTGCATTCTGCGCTTCTTTTGCACGCATTACGCGAAGCTCATCGGGCATGATTTCTTCGTGTCCTAAGTTGCCGTTTGCCACATGGCACACGGTAACGTTGTCGCCGCGCTGTACGCATTTTGCCAGCGTTCCGGCGCAGTTGATTTCCATGTCATCGGGATGACATCCGATTGCTAAAACATTCATTTATTTTTCCTCCTTTTGTATTGCATTTATGATACCTTTATGTTATACTATTTTGAGAAAAGAATAAATACATTTTTTTATGCAAAACATGTATTTTTGTAAATAAGCCAAAAAGGATGTGGACTTTGTGAAAGCGGCATATGTAAAACACCAGATTGTGAACCTGTTCCCCGTGAGCAAAATTGTCACCATTCACTATTTTGAATTTGATAAAGACTTTGCATCCCAGGGAGAAAGCCACGATTTCTGGGAGTTTGTGTATGCCGATAAAGGCGAGGTTATCATCACCGCCGGCAAAAAAGAAATCGTGCTGAAGCAGGGGGAAGGATATTTCCATAAACCCAACGAATTTCACCGCCACAGCGCAAACTCTGTCACGGCGCCTAACTTATTTATCATATCCTTTGTGTGCAACTCCAAAAGCATGGACTTTTTTAAAGGAAAGAAAATCAGGGTGCAGAGCAAATGGAAGCAGTATATCTCCGCCATCGTGGAAGAGGGAAGAGCCACCTTTGACCTGCCCTTCAATAACCCGGACTTATTAGAGCTTTGCATCCGTGAGGATGCCTTAATCGGTGGTCAGCAGATGATAAAAACATACCTTGAGCAGTTTTTGATTTCGGTGCTGCGGAGTGAAACCCGTGTGCAGGAAACCAAAATCTTCCCCACCCGTGAAACCATGGTGAACCATCAGGTAACGGAGATTATCTCCATCATCGAAAATTCTTTATATACCCAGCTCAGCGTCAGCGATATCTGCAGCCGGCTTTCCTATAGCAAGGCATACCTTTCCAAGATATTCAAAGAATATAGCGGATACAGTATGGCAGAATATTTAACCATCATCAAAATCGAAAAAGCAAAGCAGCTGATTCGCCAGCGGGATATGAATTTCACCCAGATTTCCGATAAATTAGCTTTTTCCAATCCCTTATACTTTTCCAGAGTGTTCAAAAAGGTCACGGGCATGTCGCCGAGAGACTATATGCACTCGGTAAAGGTGGACTGAATGCAGTATACAAAAAGGTCGAAGCCTACATTTGTAAACCTCGACCTTTTTTAAAAGCCTGAAAGTGTATTTTAAATTATTTCACCGGAAGATATTCCGTAGCAATGATATTTCCGTTGTTGTCTGTTACCGCTGCATAACAGAAGGTCGCACCGGAGGGAACGTTCACAGAAATACCGTCCTCGGTTGCTTCATATGCCGTAGTCGTCTTCCAATCAATCTTTCCGGCATAAGCGAGCTCGGCAGCTGTGATATAGTATGTAGTAACCGAAGCCACAGAAACCCCGTCAGGATAGGTGATTTTTGCCGTCAGAATATTGTTTTCTACTTTCTCATCCGATATGGTGATAAAGGGGTCATAGCCCTGTGTCATAGCGTCTGCATAGTCATAAATCTGTTCTAATTTGTAAACCGGAGAGTGTCCGTGTTCAAACTTGTGACGGATGCAGAGCTTGCTGTTTTCTGTCACTTTCTTTGTTTTGGTGGTGGAGCTTACAGAGAAGTAGGTATCGCTATCGCCGTTAATATATAAAGTAGGAACGGTGCTCTGAGCTGCAAAGTTTGCAGGATCCCATTTCGTAGTATTTGCAGCCTTGGTGAAATGGTTGCGGAAAGAGGTTTCCGATTCATCCAGATATCCTGCGCCGTAAACCGGAATGGCAAAGGTGAAACGGTTGTCTACACCGATAACCGTTGTAGTGGTAACACCGCCCCAGGAAACGCCGACAATACCTGTCTTTGTTTCGTCAACGCCAGGATAACTGCGGAGTACATTGTGCGCACGAATAACATTCAAGACGTTCTGATACATACCTGCTTTTTTGTAATCGGCTAAGAAAGCGCCCTCACCCCAACAGAACACGCCCTTGTAAGGATGGGGATGCGTTGTATACATGACTTCAGGAGCTACTTTATCGGGACCGTCACCCGTTAAGCTCATGGCGATTGCTGCATAGCCTCTGTCATTCCAGTGCTTTACCCATTTGGAATAGGCGTAACCGCCACCACCGTGTACGCATACAACGGCAGGTACGGGATTTTCCTCGGATGCTCCTTTCGGAACACCGATAAATGCAAATACTTTAGATTGCTCGCCTACTACACTGTCGTAGAAAATAGCGTCAATATTATAATTTTCATCGTGGATGCTGTAATCGGCATAATATTCGCCGTTCATGTCTAATACGTTTGTGGCATCTGTATAAGAGGCTGTTTCGTACAGTACGGAATCATCGAAAAAGTCCGGTTCATCGTATGTTGCTTCCTCTGTTAAGGGTGCATAGGTTTCGTCATCCCATAAGAAGGCTTTTACAGTACCGCCGCTGCCGCGGAAGGTGAGCGGAACGGTAAAGGTTTCTGTTGCAAAAACATCCATAGCAGAAACGTCAATCACCTTTTTATCTGTCTGCACCAGACAGTTATTCGCATCATACTGCGCAAATAACAAACGCAAAACATCGTCGGCTTCGCTCAGCTTTAAAATTTTGGTTTCTGCGTAAGCGGTTGCGCTGTCCTCAATTTCGTAGGGCAGACGTGCGCCAAAGTCTGTTACAACCCGAAGCGATTGAATATCAAAGCCGGTGCAAGGAGTAAATTCCATATAGTCCATCTGATATTTATATACATTATCACTTGTTTTGGCAATATCTATTTTAACCGTGTGAAGTCCTTTTTCCAACCAGAGCTGTTCTTTTCTGTACTTACAAAAGCTAGCGGCGTACCAATTGAAGCCGCCCTCACTGTCTAAGTTTTCAATATATGTACCGGTGTTGTTGCCAACTGATTTTCCGTCAATATAAATGGTAATAGTGCTCAGATATTCCTTACTGCCGCGATGCATCATGGTATAATCCAAATCGTAATATCCGTCATACTCCACATCCAGAACCATATAGATGGGAGAAACAGATTCTACCCAGGTGTCACTTACCCATTTACCGCCGCTGGCACACGTTTTGTCTTTCACATTTTCGGTTGCGTAGTTTTCAATCTCCAACCGTGTTGCAGCCGAAGATGAAACGGGTGTCGCCTTTTCTGCATCCCACAAGGTAAAATATTTTATAACTGTCCATTCCGTTGAGGTTGTAGAAACATTGGAAATTTTAATTTTATTCGGGCCTTCTGCTAATGTCACAATGCCCAATATATGGTCAGGACGGGTCGAATAGCTTCCGGTGTTTGGAATTGGCTTGCTTTCCAGCTGCGTTGTTCCGTTGACAGCAACGCTTAAACAAACTCCGTCTTCTTCCGTGCCGGCCCTTGCCGAGATGAGATAGGATGCCGCTTTTATTGTGTTAACGGTGTATTCTGCGTATCCGCCCGGTGAAAGAACTACATAACCCGTTCCGGAATTTGATTCAACTTTAGAAGCCGATGTGTTAATTGTTGATGTGTTCAATGCAAAAGTCATGGGGGTGCTTGTGATATCTTCTTTTGTTTTTTGTAGCGAAAACCGTTTGGATACCACGGCACCTCCGTTTGTCTTAAAACGAATAATATTGTCACCGACAGATAAATGAATGACTCCCAATGTATGCGGATTTCGTTTGTTAAAACCACCGGTGTTTGCCAAAGGTGCATTATCTAATACCAATGTACCATTTACAGAAATGTCCAGCGACGTCGTTGCTCTGTCAGTGCCGCATGTGAAGGTTAACAGATAGTAACCCGTCTGTGCGGTGCAAACGGTATATTCAAAATATTGATTTTTTTGTAGTGTTGCGTAAGTTGCTGTTGAATTTGCCGCATCACCGTTAGTTAAATCCACAGTCGTGTTGTTCAGCGTAAATTCAGTGGTATCGCCCGTGATATCTTCTTTATCTTCTTTTGTTTTTTGTAGCGAAAACCGTTTGGATACCACGGCACCTCCGTTTGTCTTAAAACGAATAATATTGTCACCAACAGATAAATGAATGACTCCCAATGTATGCGGATTTCGTTTGGTAAAATCACCGGTGTCTGCCAAAGGTGCATTATCTAATACCAATGTACCATTTACAGAAATGTCCAGCGACGTCGTTGCGTTGCCAGTGCCGCATGTGAAGGTTAACAGATAGTAACCCGCCTGTGCGGTGCAAACGGTATATTCAAAATATTGATTTTTTTGTAGTGTTGCGTAAG